>DATKYK010000001.1 GCA_035528575.1 Dehalococcoidia bacterium
GACCGGGACCCAGGTTCTTGAGGAGCTGAATGTAAAAAAAATTGAGTTTGAGAAAGATGACGCTGTTTTAAAACGCCTTGCTGATGAGCGAAAGATCGAAGTGGCTGAAGAAGGTGGCCTTTCAGTAGCCATCGACATAGAGATAACGCCCGAGCTTGCCGATGAGGGTATGGCGCGGGAGCTGGTGCACCGCCTCCAGACGATGCGCAAGCAGGCCGGCTTCGACATCGCCGACTATATTTACACCTACTACCAGGGCGGTGAAAGTTTAAAGCGTGTAATCGAAAAACACGCTGACTATATAAAGCAGGAGACCCTCTCACGCGAGATCACCGCAGGGGTTCCTGGGGATGCCTACCAGGAGAGCCACAAGATCGCCGGTGAGGATGTGGTGCTGGGGGTGAAGCGGCAGGACTAGCTGCGGGGCCTTTCCACCAGCTTGGCTGAGGTGGTAGTCTCCCTGGTGCCGCGGAAATAGGTGATCTCGATAGTGTCGCCGATCTCGTGGGCGCGTATGGCCAGCACAACGTCATCGGCGGTGGTCACCCCTTCGCCATTAATGCGGGTGATTACGTCGTAAGCTTGCAACCCCGCCTGCACCGCCGGGGTTCCGGGTACTACCAGGTAAACCATGCCCCCCTCATCGGTGGCCAGGTTGTAGCTGCTGGCGATGGCCGGGGTTACGGTGACCAGCGATACACCGAGGTAGGGTCGCGAGACATAGCCCCTATCGATAAGCTCATCGACCACGGGGCGTGCGGTTTCGGCGCTCACGGCGAATCCGACGCCGGCAACATCGATAGCGGTTATCTTGGCGGTATTGATGCCCACCACCTCACCCTTCAGGTTGATGAGCGGGCCCCCGCTGTTGCCCGGGTTGATGGCGGCATCGGTCTGGATGACGTCGTAGAGAGACCAGCCACTTTCCACTTCGATAGTGCGCCCCAGGGCACTTATCACCCCCACGGTAACCGTGGGCCCACCCTTAAGTGCCAGGGCGTTGCCTATTGCGACTACCCATTCGCCAACCTCTACCTCGCTTGATTTACTGAATTCGACTGTCGGCAGGCTGTCACCCTCGATCTTTATCACCGCCAGGTCGGTGAGGGGGTCTGTGCCTGTAAGCGTGGCATCGAAGGCTCTCCCATCGGTGAGGGTAACCGTTATGCTTTCGGCCCCTTCCACAACGTGGTTATTGGTAACTATATAACCTTGCTCATCTATTATAACCCCCGAGCCGGCTTGCTCCGTAGGCACCGGCTGCAGGAAGATATTGTAGCTAACCGTTCCCACAATAACCGATACCACCGCCGGCTTTACTGCCTCCACTACTTCAGTGATGGATGGCAGCGAGAAAGACTCGGTGGTATTTGACGCCGTGGTAGGGGAGGGCGATGGCAGTGGCGTGGAGTAGTTCTCCTGGGGGGAGGCGCAGCCTGCTACCGCTACCATCACAAGCACAGCTACCAGAAAAGCTTTAACCCTACCCAAGGGTATACCTTCTAACCCTACTTTATAGTAGGCCCTGCTAACAGCTAATTTGAACCCCATCCTTTACGGAAAAAGCCTGCGTCTTTACCCGGGGACCTGTGGTAGGTGGGTCAGTGCCTCCTTTACCTGCTCCTCAGGATACTCATAGTCCACGAGCTTGCCCGATAGGTAAGCATCATAGGCTGCCATGTCGAAATGCCCGTGCCCGCTGTGAGCTATCAGGATGGTCTTTGCTATGCCTTCCTCCCTGCAGCGAAGGGCTTCATCGATGGCTACCTTGATATTGTGGCATGGCTCGGGAGCGCTGATAATGCCCTCTGTCCGGGCGAACTTTATCCCTGCCTCAAAGGTAGCGACCTGATGCTCAGCCCTGGCCTCGACGAAGCCTAGCTTATAGAGGTGGCATATTATGGGTGCCATCCCGTGGTAGCGGAGTCCTCCAGCGTGAATCGGGGAGGGGATAAAGGTGTGCCCCAGGGTGTACATCTTGAGAATAGGGGCAAGCCCGGCCACATCGCCGAAGTCATAGGCGTAAGGCCCCTTGGTCAGGCTGGGGGCGGCCGTAGGTTCGACACAGATAACGCGCAGGTCTGGTTTTGCTCCGCTGATTTTGTCCCGGACCCAGGGCAGGAATTGCCCGGCAAAGTTAGATCCGCCACCGATGTTGCCTACAATGATGTCGGGGTAGGCATCCGCCATCTCCATTTGTTTCCTGGTCTCCTCCCCGATGATGGTCTGGTGTAGCAGTACATGGTTAACCACGCTGCCTATGGAATACTTGGTATCATCACGGCTGAAGGCGTCCTCCAGGGCTTCGCTGATGGCGATACCCAGGCTTCCTGGCGAATTGGGGTCTTCCTTGAGGATGCCGCGTCCTATCTCCGTTTCCTCACTGGGGCTGGCCACACATTTGGCTCCCCAGGTCTCCATTAGAATACGGCGGTAGGGCTTCTGGTTATAGCTAATCTTAACCATGTAGACCTTGATCTCAACACCAAACATTGCGCCAGCCATGCTCAGGGCACTTCCCCATTGCCCGGCACCGGTCTCGGTGGTTATGCGCTTGACACCCTCTTTCCTGTTATAGTAACACTGGGCAACAGCCGTATTCGGCTTGTGACTCCCAGCCTGGCTTGTTCCTTCATATTTGTAGAAGATTTTTGCCGGTGTGTCCAAGGCCTTCTCCAGCCGATACGCCCGGTGCAGTACTGTTGGTCTCCAGGTGTGGTAAATAGCTTGCACTTCCTCCGGGATTTCAATCCAGCGCTCTTTGCTGAACTCCTGCTCATTTAGTGCCTCAGCGAAGAGGGGTGGTGGAAGGCGCGTAGGCTCCTTGGTACCAGGATGCAGCAATGGTGGCAGTGGCTCTGGCAAATCGGCTTGGATATTGTACCAATGGGTTGGCATATCCTTCTGATCAAGCACGTACATTGTTCTCTCCATCTTTCCCTCCCTTTTTAAATTATCTAAATGTGACAGATTGAAATCGTATTTGCTTTCTCACCCCCTTTTCCAGCATCACGCATTAAAAAAACCCTCCCTTCAAAGGGACGGGTTTAATCCGCGGTGCCACCCTTCTTGCCCTCTCCTACTCTGGAGGAAGGAGAGAGACCATCTCATTTTAAAGCACGGAGATAATTTGCTCCGCTCACCTCCATGCCCTGGGCTCTGGTAACGGTGCCCTTCCGTCAAAGCCTACTCCCCTTACCGGACAGGGTTTCGGTTTGAAGCTCCCAAGCCCATTCACCCTCCGCGCCAGCATCGGCTCACACCTAACCCGACTCTCTGTGCCTCGCCGGAGGGCTACTAGTCTTGTTCCCAGCCTTTTCGATCTTTATGGAAACTCGAAAGTACAGCTTTTACCGTAGGCTATAGATGCCTCTGGCTTATCGCCATACCAGATTTACAAGAATATACCACCGCTACTAATTTGTCAACCCCACGAATACAACTCTCGCTGCGTTATGTTTATAGCTAGGAGGGCATGGAGGGCTTCTTACTAATCCTGGGTATAAGAGTAACTCGGCATGAGCTGCCAATCGCTTAGCGGCCAGTAAATGAGCCACGTCTTACCGATGATGTTTTCGCCGGGCAGCATGCCCCAAACATGAGAATCGGTGCTGTGGTTTCGGTTATCGCCGAGGACGAAGTATTCGTCCTCGAGCAGCACTAGGGGGCCATAGGTATAGGTAGGCTCCTCGTTGATATAGGGCTCGTCAAGTGGGAATGTATCGCCGTTGACATCGGTTATATAAACCTGGCCATCCTTTACCTCCACCTCCTCCCCGGGTAAAGCGATCACCCGTTTTATGAGCGTGCGGTCCGGGTCCTGAGGGGAGTCAAATATAATAACATCGCCACGCTGGGGGTCACCGAACCAGTAAGATGCCTTAATCACCATTACGCGTTCATCGGTGTGAAGGCTGGGCTGCATGCTCTGACCCTCTACTATGCGGCTCTCCAGTGTGGCCTGAACGCCAAGGAAGATAATCACTGCTACCAGAAGCGTGGCTATAATTTCTCGAATGCTGGGCCTCATCGTTTTCATTATAACCCATCCATCTGGTATCTTCCACCCACCTCAGCTTGGACGGAGACCGCAGGTCTGGTAGAATGTGCTCCTATGGAAGAGGACGAGATTGTCAAGCGTGCCAGAGAGGGCGACGTCGACAGCTTTAACCGTCTGGTGGAGATATATCAAAGGAGAGTGTACAACCTCTCGCTGAGGATGCTGGGCAACGCACCGGCGGCTGAGGACGCCACTCAGGATGCCTTTCTCTCCGCTTTTCGGGGCATTAGCAGGTTCAGGGGCGGCAGCTTCAGGGCATGGCTTTTTCGTATCGCCACCAACGCCTGCTGGGACCAGCTTCGCGCAATTAGCCGTCGCCCTACCACTCCCATAGACGACATGCCTATGGAGCTCGAGTCCGACCAGCCTTCCCCGGAGGATTTTGCCGTGCGCCGCGAAATAGGCGAGAAGATCAAGAAAGCCCTGGCTGCTCTCCCGCCAGACCAGCGTCTGGCGGTCATCCTCCGCGATATCGAGGGGCTAGATTACCAGGAGATAGCCCGGGTCACCGGTAGCTCATTGGGAACGGTGAAGTCCAGGATCAACCGGGGGAGGGGAAGGCTTCGCCATTATCTAGAGCGATACAGGGAACTTTTCCCGTAGCAAGCCCGTCTTTACTATAGAGATGTACAGGCGAAAAAGTGAGTGCCAGATAGTACAGGGGCGGCTTTCACCCTATATCGACGAGCAGCTCAACCCTGCGGATAAGGAAAGGATAGAGAGCCACCTCGAGGGATGCCAGGCATGCCTCGGGGAGCTTGAGTCGCTCAGGGCGATGGTGAAGCTACTTCACCGGGTAGCCATGGTTACGCCGCCTCGCTCCTTCGCCGTTGCTGAGGCAGCGCCGAAACCGCAGCCCGCTTCCGCCCGTTCTTTCAGGGCGTTTCGTGCGGCGACTGCTGTAGCCGCGCTGCTCTTGGTGTTTACCTTCGCCGGTGACGCCGCTCACCTATTTGAGGCGGGACCTGTTGAGGAGAGAACTGCCCAACAAGTTACTCCTGCGGCCAACGACGACACGGGAGAAGGAGTGTTGTCTTCAGAAGGTGAAGGGTATGCTGATGGTGAAGTGTACACTTGGCCGGTATTCGAGCTAGAGCTGGCCCTGTCGGGGGTGGTCGTTGTATTGGGCGGAGCAACGGCGGTTCTGTGGCAAAAGAAGAGGAGAGGCATTGAAAAAGGCTGAAACGGGATTGGAATTAAAAAAGGAGGTGTAAAATGAGAAAGGGTTTGTTACTAGGCTTAGTCATCGGGGTTATCCTAGTTGGGGCGGTTAGCGTTGTTGCCTTGGCAGGCAGTGATCCCGCAGCCCCGGCGACGGCATACAGTTCGGGGGGCGGCTCTGAGCAGTCCGCGATCTGGGTTAGCGGCACAGGGGAGGTAACTGTGCTTCCCGATGTCGCCGTACTCAGCCTGGGTGTGGAGTTGGAGGAGGCGACTGTGCAGGAGGCAATGGATGAAGCTGCTGTGGCGATGGATCGGGTGATTTCAACGCTACTCGCCAAAGGGATCGCCGAGAAGGACATCCAGACCCAGTGGTTTAACATATATCCGGTAAGGAAGTGGACGGAATGGGATGACACCATTATCGGCTACGAGGTGACCAATACGGTGACCGTCAAAATCAGGGATATTGATGCTACCGGTCGCATTATCGATGCGGTAGCTAAGGCCGGAGGGGACCTCATCCGAATCCACGGAGTGAGCTTCACCGTGGATGACCCGTCGCCGTATTATGTTGAGGCACGTGCCGAGGCGGTAGCCGATGCTACAGCAAAGGCAAAGCAACTGGCCGATCTTAGCGGCGTCCAGCTTGGGAAGCCATTCTACATCTCGGAGGGGGGAGGCTATACCCCTACCCCTATCTACAGGGATTATGCGATGATGTCATTTGAAGAAAGCAGTGTCCCGACCACTTCCATCAGCCCCGGCGAGACAGAGATAATCCTCACGGTGCAGATGGCTTTTACCATCCAGTGAGCATGTCACAGGCTAGCGCCTTTGGGGGCTCCGATATGTCGGGGCCCCTTTTTATGCCATGCCATCTCATGAGGACTAGTGGAGTAGAAGACATCCACGCAATATTGTAGGTTCATCCGCGTTTCCTCGTATCGAGATCTTTAGCTTCGGTCGAAATGATCCAAACACAATAGAATGCAATAATGATTAAGATTGTCTCCAATGTACTGGAGGAGTATGATATGTTGCACTTTTAATAGGGTGGGTGATAGAATTGAGGCAAAGGTGATTTGGATATGGTGCTGAGCGACCGAACAATTAAAGAGGAGATCGCGCGGGGGAGGCTTATCATCGAGCCTCTGGAACCTGCTTGCATCCAGCCAGCGAGCGTCGATATCCGCCTCGATAGAAAGCTGCTGGTTTTCCGTAATTGGCGTTATCCCTTCTATATCGATGTGAAGCAAAACCTTGATGGTTTGACCGAAATTGCTGAGATTGAGGACGGAAAACCCTTCTTTTTACCGCCCGGGGAGTTCGTTCTAGCGAGCACCCTCGAGGATATCACCCTACCAGACGATATCGTTGGCCGGCTTGAGGGGAAGAGCTCACTGGGGCGGATCGGGTTGCTTATTCATTCCACCGCCGGCTATGTAGACCCCGGCTGGCGGGGGCATCTGACGCTGGAGCTGTCCAATGTGGCAAAGCTTCCCATTACCCTTTATTATGGCATGAAGATCGGGCAGATATCATTTTTACGCCTTACTACGGCAGCGGAGCGTCTCTACGGGGATGAGAGCCTGGGGAGTAAGTACCAGGGTCAGACCGATCCCACCGCCAGCAGGTTCTATCAGGACTTCGAGAGGAAGAGTCATTGAGCACTAATTCCATCCGGTGTGCACGCGCGGGATAGAATCGGGATATATATAAAAGGGTCGAATTTCATTATTATATAAACGCCCGACTGTCACCAAGCTACTTCTTTTCTATTTATGGATAAACCGAAAAAATGGATTACATGGAGCGTGCTCTCTCTCTGGCCCGGCTGGCTTTGGGAAGCTCAAGCCCCAATCCCGCAGTGGGGGCGGTGATCGCCAGGGATGGCGTGGTTATAGGCGAGGGCTATACCCAGCCCCCGGGCTCTCCCCATGCTGAGGTGGTGGCGCTTAAGCAGGCGGGTGAGCGGAGCCGTGGCGCCACGATGTATGTAACACTGGAGCCCTGCTGCCACTTCGGGCGCACCCCGCCCTGCAGCGGGGCGATTATCGAGGGGGGCATCTCCGAGGTGCATATCGCCACCCTGGACCCCAACCCGCTGGTTTCCGGCCGGGGGAAGGCGGCGCTGGATGCCGCAGGGATAAAAACTAGCCTCGGCGAGCATGAGAAGGAGGCCCGGGAGCTAAATGAGGCGTATATTAAGTTCATCGCCACCGGCCTGCCATTTGTCACAGTGAAGTTCGCCATGAGCCTCGATGGCAAGATAGCCACCAGGACGGGCGATTCCAGGTGGATCAGCGGCGAGGAGTCCAGGGAGTATGTTCACCGGTTGCGCCGTGCTGTGGATGCTATCATGGTGGGGGTGAATACCATCCTTGCCGATGACCCCATGCTCACCGCAAGGGACAGGCTGGAGCATGGGGGAGAAATAAAAAATCCGATCAGGGTCATTGTGGATAGCAAGGGGCGCACCCCGCCCACAGCGCAAGCATTCAAGCAGCCAGGGAAAATAATTGTAGCCACGACTCCGTTAGCTCCGTCCGCGCGCACAAAAAAGCTCAAAGAGGCGGGGGCCGAGGTGCTGGAGCTTCCGTCTTTTTCGCCCGATGAGGGGCTGGTCGACCTCGGGGAGCTGCTTAAGGAGCTGGGCAGGAGGGAGATCACCAGTGTTGTGGTGGAGGGCGGGGGCACCCTGCTGGGCTCCCTCTTCGAGGGTGGCATGGTGGATAAGGTCATTGCCTTCATCGCCCCGGTGATTATAGGGGGAGCAGAGGCGAGATTGGCCGTCGGCGGCAAGGGCGCAGAAAGAATCGCCCAGGCGATCAAGCTGAGCAACGTGAAGATAGAACGCATTGGCGGCGATGTGATGATATGTGGGGATATTGGCGAGTAAAAGGATGTTCACTGGAATCATTGAAGAGGTAGGCAAGGTTAGGGCGGCCCGCCCCGACAAGCTTACCATCGCTGCCCAAAAGGTGCTTGAGGATACCAGGCCGGGCGATAGCATGGCGGTGAACGGGGTGTGTCTCACCGTTACGGCGCTCTCGCCCGATTCCTTCGCCGTTGAGGTGATGCCGGAGACGCTGCGGCGCACCAACCTGGGGGCGCTTCGCTCTGGCGATGGGGTGAACCTGGAGCGCCCCCTGGCGGTGGGCGGACGCTTCGGCGGGCACTTCGTCCAGGGGCATGTCGATGGCGTGGGCCGGGTGCGCTCGGTGATGCTGCAGGGGGAGGCACTCCTCTTGAAATTTGAAGCGCTTCCGGAGATAATGAGGTATGTGGTTGAGAAGGGCTTCATCGCGGTGGATGGGGTGAGCCTGACTGTGGTAAAATGTAACTCTACCTCGTTCGGTGTCTCACTGGTAAGATATACGCTGGAGAACACCACCCTCGGTGTGCGGAGGCCCGGGGATACGGTTAATCTGGAGGTGGATATCATCGCCAAGTATGTAGAGCGACTGAGGGAGGGAGGCACGGGGATAACGAAGGAGTTCCTGGCCGAGCACGGCTTTTTGGCGTGATAAAACAGGCAGCAGTTGTTTAGTATAATAATAAAAGGCAGCGTGCAGATTTTGCTGAGGGTTTAAAAAGGAGAAGGGAAATGGGGTTGGCAAAAATCCTGGAGGCGATCGAGGACATAA
>DATKYK010000002.1 GCA_035528575.1 Dehalococcoidia bacterium
ACTCAGCGAGGGTCGCCGATATAGCACAAACCCTGGCCAAAGCCATAGGGCTGCCGGAAAAGGAACTGGCCGACCTCTATGCTTCCTCCCTCCTCCACGATGTCGGCAAGGTGGGTATCCCCGATGCAGTCCTCACCAAACTCGATGCACTGACAGCGAAGGAATGGGACATCATTAAGAAGCACTCGGCTGAAGGGGCAAGGATCGTCGGTTACGTCAAGGGGCTGGCAGCGCTGGTGCCGGTAATCCTGCACCACCACGAGTGGTATGACGGCACCGGTTACCCCGACGGACTGAAGGGGGAGGAGATACCCCTCGCCGCCAGGATAATTAGCTTGGTAGACGCCTATGACACCATGACCACCTCTCGCCCCTATCGAGAGGTTATTTCTCGTCAGGAGGCTTGTAAGGAGCTCAAACGCCAATCGGGCACCCAGTTCGACCCCGAGCTGGTGGAGGCGTTCTGCCGGGTCATGGCTCAGGGGATTGGAGATTAGGGATGGTTGATAGCTGATGGTCGTTGTTTATTCAGTTGAGTTGCTGATTTCTTCTACGTTGTCAAGTTCGGAATGACATAGGATTACGTAAGTGATTGGGGGCAGGTCGGATCATCCGCTGTGACCCCAGTGAACGCTTACATCAAGAGCCAGAGCAGGTCTGCAAAAACTACTAACCCAGTAAACCAATTAACCAGTTAACCAATCTGCGCACTCGCTTGACATCCCCTCTCTCCACGTGATAAATTTAACAGGCGCAAAACAAGACTTAGAAAGGGGGACACTCTATGCCCAATATGATCGTTTGCGTAAAACAGATAGCCGATCCCGAGGCGCCGCCGGGCAGTTTCAAGATCGATGAGGCGGCAAAACAGGCTGTGCCAGCAGCAGGTGTTTCGCAGGTGGTTAGCCCCTTCGACGAGCAGGCAGTGGAGGCAGCACTGCGGATCAAGGATGCCCATGGCGGCAAGATCACAGTGCTCAGCCTGGGCAAAAATTTTGTCATGGACGTGATCAAGAAGCCACTATCCATGGGCGCCGATGAGCTGATCCTGCTCCAGGACACCGCCTTCGAAAGTACCGACAGCCACTCTACAGCCTACGCCCTGGCCATGGCGATTAAAAAGGTGGGCGAGTATGACCTTATCTTCTGCGGCCGGCAGGCTGCAGACTGGGATGCTGGTCAGGTGGGCTCCGGCATTGCCGAGATCCTGGGGATACCCAGCATCACCCCTGTACAGAAAGTGGAGCTGGTCGACAGCACTGTAAAGGTGGAGCGGGTGGTCATGGATGGCTACCAGGTAATCGAAGCTTCTACCCCGCTTCTGGTCACGGTGTCAAACGAGCTTGGCGAGCCTCGCTATCCCAAGCTTAAGGGGATTATGGCAGCGGCAAAGAAAGAGGTGCCCACCTGGAATGCACAGGATATAGGCGCCGATACAGCAAAGCTCGGTGCCTCCGGGGCACGCGCCAAACTGCAACAGCTCTTCATCCCAGTCAAGGAAGCAAAGTGCGAAATCATAGAGGGAGATAGCCCCGAGGAGGCAGCGGAAGCCCTGGCACTAAAACTCAGAGAGACCAGACTGATATGATGATGAACAGGGTGCTCTTAATCCTCACCCTGAATCCCCAAATTAACGGGGAATAGATACTTCGATGCACCGAGGCCGCCCAGGTCGGCTGACCCTCCGGCCAAGGTGGTACGAAACCTCAACCTGAATAAGGGTTAATAAGAGAGTAAGTGTAAAAAGACTTCACAGGAGGTTTAATTTATGGCTGATTATAAAGGGGTAATGGTCTGCGGCGAGATCATCGAGGGGAAGCTGGCTGCAATCACCCTGGAGCTCCTCGGCGGTGGCCGCGGGCTTGCCGACGCACTGGGCGAGGAGCTTTCCCTGGTCCTTATGGGCAGTGGCCTGGGCGACCTGGGCAAAGAGGCAATCGCCTTTGGCACAGACAAGGTCTACACCGTTGATGACCCGCTGCTCAAGGATTATCAGACCGACGCCTACGTGGCGGTGATGGAAAAGGTGGTGAAGCAGGTTTCGCCAAGTATCCTTATCATGGGAACGACACCGATGGGACGCGACCTGGCACCGAGGCTAGCCTTCAGGCTCGATACCGCCGTCTCCATGGACTGCGTGGCTCTCGAAATCGACCCCGGCTCCAGGCTCCTGCTCCAGACACGACCGGTCTACGGAGGCAATGCAAGGGCAGTCTTCATCTGCGAGGATAGCAGGCCCCAAATGGCCGCGGTAAGGGCAAAAGCAATGGACCCCAGGGAGCGGGATGCTGCCAGGAAGGGAGAGGTGAGCACCATCGAGGCAGGGCTCGACCCATCAATTATCAGGACAAAGGTTGTCGATATGGTGAAGGAGGAGGTTGCGGGGATCAAGCTAGAGGATGCCGAGGTGATAGTCACCGGCGGGCGTGGCATGGGAAGCGCCGAGGGCTTCCAGGAGCTGGAACCGCTGGCCAAGGCCCTGGGCGCGGCGATCGGGGCGACCAGGCCGCCCTGCGATAATGGCTGGGTGCCCGCCTCGCTACAGGTCGGGCTCACCGGGAAGATCGTGAGCCCCACTCTCTATATCGCGGTGGCCCTGTCCGGCTCCAGCCAGCACATCGCCGGATGCTCCGGCGCCAAGAACATCATCGCCATAAACAAGGACCCCGAGGCCAACATATTCAAGGAGGCCCGCTTCGGGGTTGTCGGCGACTACAAGAAGATACTCCCCGCCTTCACCAAGAAGGTACAGGAACTGCTGGGCTAACAAAAAAACTATTTGTTGTAATTAAAAACCACCGCCTGGCAAATTGTCGGGCGGTGGTTTTTAATTATATGTACCACCATCACAGTGAAACCGAGCCACAACTACGACTCTATTTAATCAAACGGAGCCTCTTAATCTTGCTCTATCAGCTTTATATTTGTCACCCGAGGACCGAATGAACCGTGAATCCAGCCTTTCATATATGTATACAAATAATGTTTTACAGTTGTAGATGATACACCTGCAAGGCCTGCTTCCTCTGGTATAGTAATTACAGGCTTTATGCGGAGACCCTTCACCTAACAAATGTGAGTAATCGCGCCCTTTATAATAGCTATCCTGTAACGTCACTCACGCAAATAATAAAAATATCCACTGACGGTGGTTGCAAACCCCCGGTTACTCCTTCTCCTTCTCCTTCTCCTTCTCCCGCTCGGCGATGACGCGCTGGTTGAGGTGAGCCGGCACCTCCTCATAGTGGCTGAACTCCATCTGGAAGCTGCCCCGACCCTGGGTCATGGAGCGCAGGTCAATGGCATAGCGCTGAACCTCAGGGAGGGGCGCCTGAGCCTCAACCACGTTCCACCCACCCTGCGGGTTCATGCCCATTACCTTGCCCCGC
>DATKYK010000003.1 GCA_035528575.1 Dehalococcoidia bacterium
ATACCCGCGGACATAACTTGGTTGCGGGACGAAATTGTATGGCCCCAGCCCGGTACCATAGCCCCGCCATTCACACCGGGGTGGGTGTATGATGTTGGACTGGATACTGGCATGTTCAAGGAAGCCATCTGCCAGAAGATTGCATATACGCCAACGCCTACGCCAACTACTACACCTACACCTACTACTACACCTACTCCTACACCCACACCCACGCCTACTCCTACTACTACACCTACTCCTTCGCCAACAGTTACACCTACTCCAGGCACCTCGGTAGCTGTTGATTGCTGTCCGAGTGTACCTGTGAGTGGCTCTTGTGATGTCGATATTACCATAAGTACCAGTGATCCAGATGGCATAGGTTCAGCTACCATAACGCTTACCGTTGATACGGCTGTTGTTACTGTAGGCAATATAGCCGCTGGGGACCTCGGCACTGTTTACTCGAATACGGTGGGTAGCACTACCACCATGTCAACGGCCACAGGGAGTTCGCCTGGGCCAACAGGTACCGTAACATTTGCCACCGTTACATTAAATGCGGTAGGCAGTTCTGGAGAATGTAGCGACCTGGATATCGAGGTAACATCGATGTATGATGGGACGGCGGGCGATCCACAACCGATAACGCCAAGCCCAGTTACCGATTGCAGCTTCTGTATTGGGACAGTGAGACTGGAGGGTGATGTCCACCCGCTTGGCAGTGGCAATGATGCTATTGATTCGGCAGACTTTCAACTGGTAGCCCAGCACATAGTGCATACTATAACGCTGACTGGCGATGATTTTCTCGCTGCCGATGTCAATGACGGTGGCACGGTTGACGCAGCAGACCTGCAGTTGGTGGCGCAATACCTTGTCGGGACGATTACAGCATTCCCTGGGGGAACGTATATTCCCTGAACAAGGGATGATAATGAGATGTAAAAATGATAAATAGAAAGGAAGGTGTGCCAATGGTAATCAGGAAGATATCAGCCGTAGTTTTGGCGTCGGTGATTGCCTTGATGTTAACGGCGATGCCGGTAGCACTGGCCGACCCAGGCACATCGGTATCTATTGAAGACGCTTTAGATGTAGCCGTTGGGGGCAATGCCGATGTCCAACTAAGAATAAATACCGATGAAGCTAACGGCATAGGTTCAGCTACCCTAACGCTTACAGTTAATACCGCTGTTGTTACAGTGGCCGGTGTAGCGTCTGGAGTTCTTGGCACCGTTTTTAGCAATACCGCGGGCGGTGTCACCACCATGACGTGGGCCACAGGGAGTTCACCCGGGCCAAGTGGTGATTTGCTGTTTGCTACAGTGACATTACATGCAGAAGGTAGTGCCGGCGAGTGCAGCGACCTGGATATTGCTATAACATCTATGTACGATGCGACGGCAGGCAATCCACAGCCGATAATACCTAGCCCAGTGGATGACGGCCAATTTTGCATCGCAGGGGCAACACCTACGCCTACGCCTACACCTACTCCTACTCCTACTCCAACACCTACACCTACTCCTACACCAACACCGACGCCAACACCTACTCCTACACCAACGCCAACAATAACACCTACACCAACCCCTACTCCTACACCAACACCAACCCCTACTCCTACACCAACACCTACTCCTACACCAACGCCAACAATAACACCTACACCAACACCAACTCCTACACCAACACCTACTCCTACTCCGACAATATGTACCACTTGGGAGTTCCCGCATGGTCTCATCCAAGACCCAACGGCGGTTTTCCCCAGGCTTTATAATTGCCCGGATATTGACTTGCCTACCTACACGGAGCCCGATGCGCTAGTAGTAGTGTGGTACTACGATGAGGCTACCATGGTGTGGGAGTGGTTCAAGCCAGGCTGGCCAGAGAGCACCCTGGAGACTTTAGAAAATGGCAACATATACCTCATCACCGTAACAGAGGCATGCACCTGGGAGATACCTTAGCAATAGGCATGTTTTTAAATCCTGAGTGCTGCGAAGAGCATTCTGGGTGGCTAATAGAGAGAGGGCGATCAGTAAAGGGGGAGTAGGAAAGTAAACAAGTTTCGATTGTTAGTTACTTCCCTATTATTAGCATGGTGCTGGCACTGATATAGTTGATTCGGCAGACTTGCAGTTGGTAGCCCAGCATATAGCTTCGTTTAAAATATTCTTTACATAACGAATATATCAGAATGCGGGAAATCGCCTCCGTATCGTCTTGAGTTCTACCTATTCGTATCTTTGTTGTTTTATTTAGCAGCAACGTTAAGAAGGAAAAACTTTTTTTAGGTTGGTTAATCCATTCTCAGTACCGCAGCTCCCTGGATCTTCCCTTTCTTCAGTAAAACGAGGGCTTCGTTTGCCTCTTCCAGTCCGAACTCTTGAACCTCAGGGATGATGGGGATCTCAGCAGCCAGGGGAAGGAAATCTTGAGCATCCTTTCTGGTGACGTTAGCTACACTCTTTATCTCCTTTTCATCCCATAGCAACCGGGCATAGTCTAAAGGTGGAATGGGATTCCTCTTTCTAATCACCGCTATTACCAACCTCCCGCCTTTTTCGAGCACTCTCAAGGCACTAGGCACAGTCTCTCCTACTGGGGTGAAATCGATTGCGCAGGTAAGCCTCTGAGGGGGATCATCTTCCGCTCTACCGGTCCAGACTGCTCCCAGTTTTTCAGCCAGACTTCGATGCTCTTCGCTCCTGGTGAATACAAAAATCTGGCAACCCCGGTATTTGGCTAACTGAATCACAATGTGGGCTGAGGCCCCGAACCCGAAAAGGCCCAAGCTCTGCCCAGGTTTAACCCCGGAAAGCCTGAAATCGCGAAAACCGATCGCCCCGGCGCATAAAAGGGGTGCTGCTTGGGAATCAGTGAACCTGTCGAGGATCAAGTAGGCGAAATCTTCTGAGACCGTGGTGTATTCAGAATAGCCGCCGTTAGCCTGACACCCGGTTCCTTGAAAATCAAAGCACAGGTTTTCATTGCCCTCTTTGCAGAAATGGCATTTACCACAGGCAGAATATATCCAGGCAATACCCACTCTATCTCCGACTTTGAATCTAGTCACCCCCGAACCCAGGCTTTTAACCCGGCCAATGATTTCATGGCCTAGAACTATCGGGAGATTGGGCTTGAGCCTTCCCTCAATTTCGTCCAGCTCGGTGTGGCAAACCCCGCAGGCCGAAACCCTCACCAAGATCTCTTTTGACCTCGGTTGGGGAATTGGCATATCTACTAATTCCAGAGGCCGATTTTCAACTGGAGAGATCCCCCTTAGTATTTGAGCTTTCATTCTCACCTCCTGGTCATTGCCTCGCTCAAGCAACCTTGTCACTGGTGCCAGCGTAAAAGAACCGATCTCCCTTACCTGGCATGTTGTGTGCCGTCCTCCCCACTGCTCATTGCCCCTTTGGCATTTACCCACCCTACGAAATTGCCCAAAAAGAGGTTAGCCCTGCCTGGTGAATTATGTTTCCACCGAATGCGAACGGGGTAGTATTGAACCGTCTTACTCGGATACCGTAATAGTTCTTTATTTAGTGGCCCTTATCAAAGCTGACGCAATCACTCCAAATGCGACGTATCATTTATAGTGGCGAGCTGATAACTACTATTGGTAACTCGTATCACACTGAGCGACGCATTACCGATCTCAAACCCGCGATAGATACTATTCGATACACCGAGAACATGCGCCACTAATACCTTTACCACAACTTCATGAGTAACGATTAATGCGTGCTTGCCCCGGTTGCCTCCTACCACCCACTCAAGTGCTCGAATTGCCCGATCGGTTACCTCCCTCAAACTCTCACCGTTAGGCATGGTTAGCTCTGTAGGGTCAGTCATCGACTGCTGCCAGAGCTCCTGCCACCTCCGTTCGATCTCGTCTACATGCAACCCCTCCCAGTCGCCAAGCCTAATTTCGATGAGGTCGTCCAATAGCTCTGGCTCAAGCCGGTGAGGTTCAGCGAGAATCGTTGCAGTAGAGAATGTCCTACGAAGTGGACTGGTATAGACTGCGGAGACGGGGAGGCTGGCAAGCCTCGAAGACAAGCGGCGTGCCTGGGTATAGCCAACTTCATTCAGGTATTCGTTCGACCAGCCTGCGTAGAAACCAGTAACATTTGAATGGGTTTGCCCGTGTCGGGCAAGAAGGACGGTGGTGGTCATTTCCTAACTCCATTGGGAATATCCGAATTCCCTCACTTTAAAACGGATTATGGAACCGGTAAAGCGCATATGGAGACATATCTTCATAATTGCGCCAGAACATTACCACTCATAAATGGGAGGTGTATTTCTGTAACAACCTTGCCTGCTATGCTATGTCGGGCTACCTTCCAACATAAGACCCCGCCATTTCTGTTCACCGCTTTATGTTACCTGCTCTCGCATCATTGGGTAGGAGATGTCATCCAATAACCCGGCTAAGCCACATCCAATTACAAATCGGCAGTGACCCTGTATATTGTATATATTATAGAGCACGATAGCTACAATGCCCACCAATCCCGATAAAACAGGAGCACCAAGCAGGTTTGCGACGGTGTTGTTTACCCGAAACTCTACAGCGGTGTTTCCTTTGAGGACAATCGTTTAGGGCGTCTGTGGCCCAAACAGATATCATCCTACCCTCGTTTACTAGATGGCTCTCAAATATCTCGGATCCGTGCGAAGTATTAGATAAAGGGGATTCATGAATTATTCGCTTAACACCAGATCGGCGCGTCCCTGTTCTTTCAGATAGGCTGGATATCTGATATAGAGCGGTTTGATCACAGGCAACAGCTTCAGGATTTTGGGAATAGGGCCTCGTGCCACAATGGTTTTTGTGGTTAAGGCCTTGGCCAGGTTAATCTGGCCATGCCAGAACTTGTGTCCATTGTCTGCTGTCAGAGTGAAGGTCGCCGTCGGGGTGATGGTATCATCATTGATGTGAATCTCGAAGGGATCTTGGGTGAAGTCCATTGTGAGGGTCAGCACAGGATCACGCCAGACGAATTTTACGATCAGGCTGATCTCGGCCAGCTTGTTCTGTATTTCAACGATCTCTTCATCTCCCTTCTTCACTTCCTCCGCCATTTGACGAAAGAAGCCGCCCAGAATCTTATCGCATTCATCGGAATCCTTGAAATAGGGCATATCATCCTCCTTTCCTTTTCAGAAGTTAGCGGTACGTATCTATTTATTTCGCTTGAGATACATCTCCTTGGCTATGACAGCGGCTCCGATGCCTCCCATCATCTGGGGGTCAACGCCGTCGGGAAATGTCTTGAGTGTGACCCGTAGATTTCGCTGCAGAGCATCCACCACGCCAGCATTCTTGGCCACTCCCCCGGTAATGACCACATCCTCCACTAGACCCACCCTCTTGGCCAGGGCGGCGACACGATTGGCGATGGATCGATGTAACCCCTGGACGATGAATGGCAGGGGAACCTCATCGTTGACCAGGTTGATGACCTCCGACTCAATGAACACGCTGCACATACTGCTGAGCCTTACCGGCTGGTAGTCGCCACTCGCATGTAGTTTCTCCAGGTCCTCCACACTAATGCCTAGGCTGCGAGCAATAAAGTCCAGGAAACGGCCGGTTCCCGCAGCGCATTTATCATTCATGACGTATTCGAGCATCTGCCCGCCGGCATCTAGAAGCACCACCTTGGTATCCTGTCCGCCAATATCAATGACGGTGCGCGCCGATGGCAGCAAGGTCTTGGCTCCCCTTCCATGGGCCGAAAGCTCGGATATGTTCTCATGCGCGAAAGATACCTTGGCCCGACCATAGCCTGTGCCAACGATATATGCAACGTCATCGTCCTGCAGTCCGGCATCCTGAAGAACCCTTTCATAGCATTCGCGTGCCGTCGCACGCGGATTCGTTGTGCTGGGGCCGATGACGTGAGACCCCAGGTGATCATCGATCCACAGCGCCGCTTTGCTAGTAGTGGAGCCTATGTCTATGCCGGCAGTAATCAACCCGTTCTTCAAGCCGCCTCCTTCCTCGGCCTCACCACATCTTCGATATAATGTGTTATATCATCCTGGATTGTCTCCACCGGAGTGACCCTGGGATCAAACATATCAAATTCAAAGTAGAGGAGAGGGATGTCCGCTTCCCGGGAGGCTTCCCGAAATAGGCCAATGCCCCCAAGGCCATGCTTGCAGGCGACGTGACCGGCAAAGATTGCGAAGTCTACCTTATAGTCGGTACACATCCGCAGGTAGTCGTCGATATAGTAGTCTATAGGACCCTTAAATTGCCTGGACATAGGCAGCACCCTCAGGTCTTTACGCGCCAGGCCCTCCAGCATGGATTCTGGGGTCGAAGTATCGATAAGCGCCTCTGGGGCATAATAGCCGAAAAGGTCCATGGGGATAACCAGCTTGAGCTCGCTTTCCATCCAGTCATAAAACTGCAGGTCAAACCACACCGGGTCTTGATACCAAACGGCACGATAGAGCTCCCCTCCCTCAATAGTGCTCTCTCCTCTCTCAATACGTTCCCTGGCCTCATCATGAAACGCTTTGGCTATGGCGGTGCCTTCGGGATCCCCGGAAAAGGCAACCAGCAGGGCGGTGTTGAGGGCCACGAGTTTGCTCACCTGCGGGCAGGGTATGTGCCGCCGAAGCTCATTCCAGTCGCGAAGATACTTTGCAGTGCGATTTGACTCCTCACACACTTCATGAAATCTGTCCCAGCTGAACTTTCTGCCCGTATGCTCCTCGAGGAACGGAATAGCTTCCCGTAACTGCTTCGCTAGATACTGGACCTCACGATCGCCAGACAGGTAGGGAACGTCCATAAGGCGCATAGGCTTTTTGGTAAGCTCGGTGAGGCTCTTAATAGCCGCGATCTGAGAATCGCAGGGCGTGTTGTGGTACAGCATGCAGGCCGGCTCGGGGTAAAGATCATTGAGGACAGTACCTACGGCCGCTTTGTCTATGGAACAGACCTCCGGAGCCACGCCATGCGCCTCCGCCTCATCGATCAAAGCTATGGTATAGTCCACTTCCCCCACCAGATTCTGTAACACGGTCAATAGTTCGATCGGCACAGTCTGGACGCCTTCTAGCCCCCTGATCAGCTCCGGCGAACACCCACAGTTATGCCACACGACAGGCCTTCCCTCGTCCATCGCTGCAAACATACCGTCCATGAGCACACGGAAACCCCCAACTATCGCGTTCATGCCCTTGGATTCAGGGTCCTCCTGGTACAGATCGATTAAACCGGTTGCCCCTTCGTAGACGACCTCCCAGTCCTCCTGTCGCTCTTTTCCCAGTATAGCCATATTCTCCCCTTTCCGATTATTTTCTGCATCCAGGTCACTTGCCCATCTGTTCCAGGAAGGCCTGGACGCGGGTTTTCACCTGCCCGGAGGCTGGAACCTGATACTCCCTTTCCAGGCCTAAGAACGGGATGCCTTCTTTCTTCATCCTCCAGTAAAGATTGTGCCCATCGCCTGCCCAGGGATCGCAAAACTTCATCCGCTGAAAAATGATACCGTCGGCATTAAACTCCCGTACCGTATCTTTCAGTGCAGCGACTTGGTCATCGAAGCACTCCACCATTCGGGCGCAAGGCACCTGAAAGAACTTGTGTCGGGCTATTCGATTCAGTGGATCATCCACCCCGGATTCAATTGACTCCCCGAAGGATCGCTGCCCAAAACAGACGACTTCCGCAACCGATAAGGCCCCTTGCTGTTCTATGCCTGCAATGTATTCAGGGTTGTCCAGCTCGCTGCCGGTAATGATGACTCGAGCCCTGTAGCCTCTGGCACCTTCCGCTTTCGTCAAATCAGCCAGCAAATCGTCCATTAAGGTGTTGAATTGATCCCGGGGCATGAGATGGGCTGCTATGGTGATGGTTAGCGCCTCTTCCCCGGTGATCGGCGGCGCACCCTTTTTGCGCATGTCGTAGAGGCTGCGGATACGTTCCCTGGTGGCATTGTGCAGAGTGATGGCCCCTTCCAGCTTTTCCTCCGTTATGGCTAACCCGAAATGAGCTTCTATCTCTGCCTTAAGCCGCTTAAGTTCATCGAGATACCAGGTGAAGAGCCTTTCCTTGGGGGCTCTGGGGACGGAAAGCATGCTGTAAAAGGGCAATTTTACTTTTTTAACGAAGAGGTCACCGGCGCGGCGAATATGGTCACAGTTCTGCAACAGGACCACACCATCAAGAAAGTCGAACTCCCCTCGCAGCGCTAAACTGATGGTGTGACGGACAAAAGTGCATACTCGTGCGCTCATATAGGCATCGCCGTCAGAGCTGTCCTCACTCCCTGCTCCTCTAATGCGATAGGGCAGAAAGCCGGCAGCAGTGAAGATCTCCTCCGGTATGTACGAACAGTAATATCCCATGACCTTTCCACCCGCTTTGACCCATTCGTCCAAATAAACGTTTCTCGGCCCCTCGATCACCTCTTGGAAGGCACTCAGGATTTCGTCCTTTTTCATATACTCTCACTCCTATCAATTCTTTGCCACAGATGTCCCGTACGTGTGTCACGTTTGCTTACAGAGGTAGATCATAGTAGGCGCGGCAGACATCGAAGCGACCCAGTTGAGCCCCACCTTCCCATAGCTGGATAATCTTGCAGTCCCGCCAGTATTTTTCCACGTCGCAGTCTCTGACATATCCGTAGCTCCCCATCAGCTCCATCGCCCGGTTGGTGACCGTCACCGCCACATCTGCGGCGTAGACCTTGGCAATGCTGGCCGTGGAGAGTTGCTCCAGTGAGTGAATTGCCCCGTACTCCTCGGGATGATCAAAGCGATAGCTTCCAGAGAGATAGGCCATGCGGGCGGTCTCGATGCCGATAGCCATATCGGCCAGCATGCCGGCGCAGATCGAATGGTCGCGAATCGGCTTGGCTACCTTGCCTACTGCCCTATCACCGGTGAAATCCAGCACGGTTTCAAAGGCACCCTGTGCATTGCCTACAGACATCGCCGCGCTGGCAAGTCTGCCTATGGTCAGATTGGCGTGAAAATACTTGGCATCCTCACCTGGCCCGACCAGTCGAAACTTCTTAGGAACCCGAATGTTATCCAGATAGGTTGTCGTATTACGGTCGGCAGCCATACCAGCCTTTTTCTCAAACTTGCCAAATGAAAGTCCCTTGGCATCACCCGGCACGTAGATCAGGGCTATCCCGTCATCTCCCAGGCCGGGGTCTGTGGTGCAAACCATAAGGTATGCATCGGCAATGCCAGAGTTGGTGGCCCATATTTTCTGCCCATTTAACACCCATTGGTCACCGTCCAGCACCGCTCTGGTAGCGATCTTGCGTCCTTGCACCCCCAGGTTTTCGATGTCACACCCGCCTCCACCAGATGAACCACCAGGTTCCGTCATGTTGAAGCATCCTATCTTCAGGTCGTCACCGCAAAACATTGGGCCAAAATAATCGAGAACTGCCTCATTCTTAACCCAAACGGCCGGCATGAATGGCCATAGACAGCAGGCAAAAGCAACTGCGATGCCGGAGTCGCCACGGGCGATCTCCTCCAAGGGTAGCCCCAGAGTTACCGCTGAGTGCATGTCGGATCCGCCATATTTTTCCGGGAAGATAGCCCTCATGAAACCCATGTTAGCCAGCCCTTGAAGGATATTCCTTATGATCTCGTGATCCTTATCATCATCGATCTGCTGCCGCACTGGCATTATCTCCTCATTCACGAAATCCCTGGTCAAATCCCGGAGAGCAAGGTCCTCTTCTTTACATATTGCTTCCAGTATTTTATGTCGGTACATTGCTCTCCTCCTGTGTTTGATCGGGGATTTCCTATATCAACTACTATGGCTATGCTAGACCTGTGCTCGCGGGCTGTCAAGGTCTCTAACAAGCCCGCTTGTGTTAGTTAGTTGGGAGAGGCTACAACCTGTCAAGCTAGTGATGTAGCCGAACGAGTGGGGGTTCATGAAGTAGTTGAAAGATTGAAAAGGGAGGTTGTGCTAGTAAGGAGCTAAATGGACGCTTCAGAAGTTATATATTGAAACCTTTATCCCCCACTCGCATACTGCCAACATTCCCTCGACCTGCTCTAGAGTGTTGGGCTTGATCATCTTGCGATTGGGTTTGGCCACTTTTTCCCTCATCATGGGGCTATCAGCGAGGAAGCTCTCTCGAACAACCCAGTTGAAGAAGGCTGTGAGGGCTCTGGAATATGATCTGCCACTGAGTGATAAGCCGAGCATCATCGGGCCAGTTTTCCTGTTCCGCATACCAGAGGAAGCGGTCAAGGATGCCTTTATAGCAGGCTACCGTGTGGGGGCTCTTGCCTTCTGACCGGTGTGTCAGAAGCTACCTTTTGACCAGGGAACTGAAGGGATGTCTATGGCACGGTGTGAGGTTTGGTATCCAGTGTCATGTCTCAATTGCGAAACCGCCCAGGGAAGACCATGTGCACTATTCCCCTATTTGTTCAGATTTAGGTTTCAGCAGGAACCATGTGCACTGCCCCTCAATTTTCCTATCTGTGGTCGGGGTGGGCGGGTTCGAACCGCCGACCTCATGGTCCCAAACCATGCGCGCTAGCCGCTGCGCCACACCCCGCACGTGAAATATAGCAAAATGATAAAGAAAGGTCAATGAAGTCAGCTCGTCCAAGTGATTCCAGACACAAACCCATTTACCCGTTTATTTAGTCACTGCCACGAAATTACAGTTACGGGCAGTTTAAAATTACATTATGATCCAGGC
>DATKYK010000004.1 GCA_035528575.1 Dehalococcoidia bacterium
CGTGCCCGGTGGCAGGTGGGGCGCCTTCGGCGTCATCATGTTCGTCGTCTTCCTGCTGGGCTTCTTCATTGACTGGATCGGCATCCTCTTTATCCTGGTGCCCATCATCACCCCCATCTTTGCAGCGCTGGGCTTTGACCCCATCTGGGCAGCCATCATGGTCTGCGTCAACCTCCAGACCTCCTTCATGACGCCGCCGTTCGCCATGGGGATTTACATCTGCCGCGGCGCCGCTGACCCATCTCTGGGCGTAGAGGTGATTGACGTAATACGCGGTGTCATTCCTTACGTTCTCATCGTTCTGATTGTACTCGTGCTGTTAGTCCTTTTCCCACACCTGATCACCTGGCTACCCGGGCTGATGATAGAGTGAAAAAAGAGGGCGGGCTCTGCCAGGGGAAACTGGGGTGCAGGACAAGGAAATTCCATAGTGATGGCTCAGTAGAGGAGGAGTAAAATGAAAAATCTGCGTAGATGGCTCTGGCTATTAATAGTAATCCTGATGGCCTCAAATACATATAGCGTCCAGGCTGATTGGGAAGATTATCTAATTGCCAAAGATCGAGAGACTCTAAAGGATTGGGAGAGCGTGTTGGAACTTGAGTGTTTCCTGGCTCTTGATCACGCTCCAGTAGTGTTAATAGCAGGCTCAGATGGGTGGATACGTATGGACGGTCAATGCGAGGATGTAGCTTTCCAGCTAAGAGATAGAGCCGAGGTATGGGGTAGGAGGCTGGAGACGGAGCTGCTCACTAAGTTCGAGATTAGGCAGTATTATTATATATCGACCCCGTATGAGCACATGATTAACAAGGCTATTATAGGTAATGAGATCTGGTACGTTGATAAGGGCTACGATAAAATGTGGCACGTGGGCTATCTTGATTAGATATCCTAGGAGGGTAAGATGTCAGTCATAACCATGAAACCAAGTAAACCGATACCGACCTCCCTACAGGAGATCCATACCCTGTTGAAGGGTATATTCACCTATGTAGAGTTCAGGTGGTCCAAAAGAGGTGTCCCGCACATTATAGTAACTACCTCTATTGGGGATTATAGCGTGTGCTATTTTGGTAAGTATAAGAGCTATCGAGTGTTCTATCCATATTTCAGTGGTGAGCTAGGGTCGAGAGGCAAGACTGGCCCTGAATAACAAGGGTAATAATATATGAATGTATTGACAGTGGGAAACTCAGCAAAACTTTATTGCTTGAACTGGGTAGAACAATATGCAATGGAAAAGGGTGGCGAAGTAAATATTCTTGACCTTGGCTGTGGAACGTCTCTTAATTTTGTTAATCTACTGAAATCATACCCTTGGATTGAGTATGTAGGCATTGAACCATCAAAAGAATATTGCCTTCGAGCACGGCACTACTTAAGTGGTCTGAACGCAACCATAATCAATTCATATGGTTATCATGTGTATGACAAATTAGAAGAAAAATTCGATATTGTTGTTTCATTTAGCGTTCTAGAACACGTTTATCGCAGGCTAGATTACCTTCGTTCTGCAAAAGAGTGTTTAACAGACGACGGTTATTTTCTAATCAACTACGATGCGGGTCACTTTCTCTATGGCAGAGAGAGGTTGAAGCCCTCAGTAGTACGGTGGATCCTTATGTGGCTAAACTTCTATCGCAGGAGCCGGTGGAGACGCAGCGCGCCGTGGTTGCAATGCTAATTCTTATCAAGAGCGTCGCCGTCGCCAAGAGCATCCGGAGCGGCTATAACATTGGCTTTGCTGAATACGTTCGCAGGAACTATCCTCAAGTTGATGAGGATATTATAACCATGGTTAAGGATATACTGGAGCATCCGGGAGGGGGAAGGTAGCACTTTGGCAACGGCACGCGGAGAAGAGGGGATATGAAGGGTTTGAGCTTGATTGAGATTTTGATTTATATTACCCTCCTAGCGGTGCTGGCGGCGGTAGTTATTCCCAATCTGTCGAGATTGCTGGAATGGTGAGAAAGAAGAAAAAGGGGGGTGCATGATGAAGTGCTGGGGGAAGATTAAGTCATTTTTCAAACGACCGAAGGCAGAAGCCAAACCTACTGAGGAAAAGGCAGGTGAGCCTCCTGAGACAAAGGCAGCCGAGAGTCCTGAAAAGAAGGCTTAGCCATGGGCAGGCTCTGCCTTGGGAAACCCGTTGGGGAGGGAGCCAGAGGAGGTGACCAGAGAGGCTAGTAGCCTCTTCCCCGAAAGGGGCTATTATCTTCTGTGCGTTGATCTCCCCAGCGGGATGGGCGGGCTCTGCCAGGGGAAACTGAGGTGCCAGGGGGTTATCGATCCTTTCCCCACTGGCTTAAATATTTTTCCTACCCCTCCCGTGAGGGCAGCCTCAGCCGTAATCGGGCAAGTGGCATCCCGCTGCAAAGCGAAGGAGGTGATGTAGAATATAGAGACTACGTAGCAGGGAGAATATTTGAAATAAAGGAGGTAGAATCATGTTTCAGAAACGCAGGATGGTATGGGTTTCGATTGTTGTCGCGTTGCTCGTGGCCACCTTGGGGGCTGGCGCTGTTATGGCGAAGTCAGTTCTGAATCCCATTGGTGAAGATGGGGTAATCAGTGGCGCCTACCAGAAGGTGAATGGTATGCTGCGGCTGGTCAACGGTGAGGAGGATGTGAGACCATCGGAAGTGTTCATCCAATGGAATCAGGAAGGCTCGCCCGGTGAACCAGGGTCGCCTGGCCCACAAGGAGTGCAGGGATTACAGGGTCCGACTGGCCCAATAGGGCCAACTGGCCCACAAGGAGTGCAGGGACTACAGGGACTGCAAGGCGAACAAGGAATACAGGGCATACAAGGTGAACTAGGACCTGAAGGACCGCAAGGTGAACCGGGGTCTGCTGGCTCTTTAGGAGTGCCTGAATTTATGGTTCTCGGAGAGGTACTTTCACCCTTGCCATGGCAGGGCGGGACCATTATAACGGGTGAAGTAAAAGCTCCATCAGGCTGGACTATCGTGAGTGGGGGCTATGAACAATATGTTTTTCCCATAGGCACTACGGGTCTCAGATGTCTCGCCTCTTTCCCATTCCCTCCAGAGGGTTCTCCAACAAGCTGGAGATATATGTTCATGGCGGATGACGATGGTTCTGGCTTTGTTAACCTGTATGTAGTGGTAGTTAGGTTTCCAGTTAGCGAGTGAACTGCTATCGAGGCTGAGAAAATGAAAAGGGGGACTGTCTCAGATGTATCGCCTCTTACCCAAATCTCCAGAGCAGTCCCCCAACAAGCTGGCGATTTATGTTCAGGGCGCAGATTGCAGGGAGCGGCTATGTTAACCTGTATGTAGTGGCAGTTAAGTTCCCAGTTGACGAGTAAGCTGTGGCACCTCAGCCGTAATCGGGCAAGTGGCATCCCGCGACTAAATCTAGTTAAAAGCAAATTTAGCTTGAATAACTAAATAAGAGAGAAGGGGGTGATAGCTTTCAGTAGTAGAGTAATTTTAGCCAACCAAAATCTAAGTAAAGGAGTTTTTTCAATGAGAAAGAAAGTATTATTAATCCCGCTGGCATTGTTGTTAATCGTGAGTTTGCTTGCCTGTGCAGCTCCGGCACCAGCGCCTGCCCCAGCCCCGGCTCCTGCGCCGGCTCCTGCACCAGCCCCTGCCCCGGCACCGGCGCCCGCGCCAGCTCCGGCACCGGCCCCAGCTCCCGCTCCAGCGCCCGCTCCAGCAGAACCCGCGGAGGTAATTACTTGGAAGTACCAGGGACATCCTCCGGTTGCCGACCGTTATCACGAGGTAGTGAAGCGTGCCGCGGCCAAGATTACCACCATGAGCAACGGGCGCTTAGTCGTTGAACCCTATGCCGGTGGTGCTATCTATCCAGCGACTGAAGAGCTGTATGGGGTAGATGCCGGTATCCTTGAAATGGGGCTGGCCTGCCCGATGTATAACCTGGACAAGTTTCCCCAAGCTAGTCTCTTTGATATGATGTCTGGTGGGCTGACGCCTCTCCAGATGTTTTTGTGGCACATAAGAGGGGGAGGCGACGAGCTGGCGGCACGGATGTGGGAGCCGGCTTTGAACGTGAAGTATATCGCTTCTGGCGGTCATCTTCCTCCAGAGATATGGTGCCACTCCAACAGGGAGCTAAAGACCCCGGCGGACATTGAAGGGTTAAAGATGCGCTGCGCTGGTGAAGGCGGGGAAATTCTCGCCAGGATGGGCGCCGCGACAGTCTACTTCCCGGGTGCCGAACTCTATGAATCCATGCAGCGTGGCGTCATCGACGCTTTTGAATATGCTTCGCCATCCTTAAACTGGGGTATGGGCTTCCAGGAAGTAGCTGACTATCTTTACATCTCGCCATCCCGCGCCCCGACCGATTGTGGTCACGTCTGGGTGAACCGAGATGTCTGGGAGGAGATTACCCCTGACCTTCAGATGATAGTCGAGGAGGCAGTGCGAACGACCGGATTCGACTATTATGCCGAGACAGTAGTTTTGGATGACGAGTTTCTGGTCAACTTCATAGACTATGGCGTTGAGGTTCTACTCCTTCCAAAAAGTATAGAAGACGAGATCCTTAAAGTAGCCTTTGCATACTACGATGAGAAGTGTGCGGAGGACCCCTTCTATGCCGAGATAGTAGAATCCATGCGTGCTTTCAAAGCCATTTGCGACAAGCAGGACGTTCGCTAAGTCGGAGTGTCTCAACGAACCACGCTGGCTGAGTAGATGCTAGGGTTGTCCCGCTTCGAGAAAACCCTCGGGGCGGGACAACAATGAATGATGAGAACGATAGTAAGAGTTATTGATTCCATTAATGAATGGACGGGAAAGACCATACGGTGGGCTTGTGTAGTCCTGGTTTTGGTGCTTTGCTATGAGGTCACCGTCAGATATGTCTTCAATGCGCCAACGATATGGGCACATCAAACCTCATGTATGCTTGGCGGAACCATCGTGGCTCTGGGCTGGGCGTATACCCACCTTCACCACGGCCATGTGAGAGTTGATGTTTTTTACACGCACCTGTCGCCTAGAGGGAAGGCAATCATCGATGTCCTCTGTGCCTTTTTCCTTCTTTTCCCGTTGCTCGCTATACTTATATACACTGCGGCTGAGTTCATGTGGGTCGCCTGGTCAAGGGGTGAGGTACTAATTGAGAGTTACTGGTACCCACCATCTGGTCCAATCAGAACAGTAATGCTTCTGGGATTGTGTCTGTTTGCTCTTCAGGGTGTGGCTCAATTCATTCGTGATTTATCCCTGCTGGTAAGGAATAAACCGCTATGATTGATTTAAGCCCAGAGATTGTAACCATAATCATGCTCGGTGGGGTTCTGGTGGGAGTCTTAATCGGTTATCCCTTGGCTATCCCGGTGGGTGCTGTGGGCTTAATCATGGGCTTTCTACTATTTGGAACCGGGGTATTTGACCTACTCTATGCGCGTCTCTTTAAGCTGGTACACAGCTATGTCCTTTTAGCCATCCCCCTGTTTGTTTTTATGGGGGTTATGCTGGAACGCTCAGGGATCACCGAAAGAATGTATGCAGCATTATACCTCTGGCTCAGCGGGTTCAGGGGTGGCCTGGCGATAATCACCGTGTTAATCGGCACCATACTTGCCGCCTGTGTCGGCATAATTGGCGCCTCGGTCACCATGCTGGCGCTTCTTGCCCTTCCCTCCATGATAAAGCGAGGCTATAGCAAAAGTTTAGCCAGCGGCTCCGTCTGTGCTGGTGGCACTCTGGGTATTCTTATTCCCCCCAGTATTATGCTGGTCATTTTCGGGCCAATGGCTGGCATCTCAGTGGGAAAGCTGTTTATGGCTGCCTTTATCCCTGGTCTCGTCCTCTCTGGTTTATACATAACCTATATTGCCGTTCGTTGCTTCTTCCAAACCAAAATAGCTCCAGCAGTGCCCGTTGAAGAAAGAGCCGTCCCCTTCTTGAAGAAAACGGCTACGCTTGTTGCTTCTCTGGTTCCGCCTGGGTTACTTATCTTGGCCGTGCTGGGCAGTATTTTTTTCGGGATAGCACCTCCCACCGAAGCCGCCGCGGTAGGTGCCCTCGCCGCTACCATCTTGACGATCGCCTACCGCCGGTTTAGCTTTGAAGTCCTCAGCGATACGGCACTGCAGACACTCAAGGTCACCAGTATGATCCTCCTCATCGGTGGATTATCTTTCGCTTTCGTCGGTGTATTTATCCCGGCTGGGGGTGCAAAAGTAGTGGAGGCAGTCATTATGGGTACCCCAGGTGGATACTGGGGTGCCTTTGCTATGGTCATGTTCATAATCTTCCTTCTGGGATTTTTCATTGATTGGATAGGTATCATCTTTATCATGGTTCCCATACTAGCCCCCATTGCGCCTGCTCTTGGTTTTGACCCCCTCTGGTTTGGGATGATGATTATCATTAACCTTCAAATGTCCTTCATGACACCCCCATTCGCTGCGGCCATATTCTATCTCCGAGGTTCGGCACCGCCAGAGTTGGGAGTGACCATGGGAGATATCATCCGGGGAGTATTTCCGTTCGTTGGTCTTATCATGATTGGACTTAGCTTGTGCGTCGCTTTCCCTCAAATAATCCTCTGGCTGCCAGCACAGATGATAAAGTAGCGAGGTGACTATTGACATAGGTTAACTTGATGGGCGGGCTCTGCCAGGGGAAACTGGGGTGCCAGGGGTTACTCAATTCCCACTGGCTTAAATTATCCTCCTCCCCTCCCGTGTGGTGCCTCAGCCGTAATCGGGCAAGTGGCATCCCGCCGGAAAGAAAAGAAAACGCAGGAGGTGAAAGGATGAAAACTGACCTATTAAAGGAAAAAGTCGACTCGCTTGGTTTTGATCTGTTTGGCATCGCCGACCCGATGAGTCCGATACTTCAAAGGGCACCGGAGGGACGCAGGCCCCAAGATTACCTGCCCACAGTGAAGTCCGTCATTGCTCTCGGGATGAGGCTGATTGACCCAGTACTTCAAACGACGCCGAGTGGCATCTACAGCAAGCACTATGATACCGTCAATGAGGCACTGAACTCGGGCGCCTACCAGCTGGTCAAATGGCTGGAGGATAAGGGCTACCGAAGTATGACCTTTCCTGAAACAGACAGCTACGGCATTCTCTGGGAACAGTATAATGCGGGTTACGAAGTCTTTGTGCCTTGCTTCAATCATATGGGTGCGGCTGTGTCAGCAGGATTGGGGAGGATGGGCACCTGCGGGGTCGTTCTAAATCCGCAGTACGGGCCGAGGCAGAGGTGGATCAGCGTCATCTCTGAGGCCCCCTTGAACTCCGGCAGGGAGACGGAGGAAGAGGTCTGCTTGGAGAAACGGGTACCAGGTAGTTGCCGCAAGTGCGTTGACGCCTGCCCTGTACAAGCCGTAAACCTTAGCGGTAAAACCAATGTCAGAAAATGCTGGATTAACTGGACTGGTCTACGTGATAAGGGCTTAGCCTGTGGCGTTTGCATTAAAGTTTGCCCGGTGGGGAGATAATCTTTAGGGAATTAAAACGGTATAAACGCTATAAAGGACAAAAAAGGGGCCGGGGATTTGAACCCCCGACCTCTTCTTACTTCCTCAGCCCCCGCCGGCTGCCGGCCGCCTTATGTATGTATCTATCTATCCCGTGGGACCCGTCGCATCACTCTTTAAGAATCTCCTCGAGCAGCTTTCTTAGTGTATCATCCAGGTATAACCCTGTCTCTTTTCCGTTCCCCCTTTTCAGTATTACACCGCGCAATGCCCAGCTCAGCTGGATCAGATTCCAGTCCTCCTTGGCTATGGCAGCCCACAATTTCTCATCTCTCCTGGATATCTTGGCAGCTGCTGCCAGGCGGGCGGCCGATTCTAATATCAGGCCTACTACCTTTTCAAAGTCCACTTTCTTTCACCTCCTTTTATTTTGGGCGGCCCCCGTCCGGACCCGGGAGTAACAAAGGGGATTGAAACAACCCTGGGCGCCGGAAGGAGCCTCCATTATTACAGGGGGTTTGAGGAAGTAAAATCATCCGCACCTATTTTCTGAGACTAAACCTCACAGAATCGAAATCTGGGCGTTTCCCTGGGTGGTGAATAGGTTTCTACCTTTGTTTTAGGAGAGGGGGACACCCGGGGTGAGGTTAAGCGGATTTGAACCGCTTGGCCCCCAAAACGGTTAATTAAAATTAACGGATTCTGGAGAAAAACGTTAATTATATTTTACACTTGGCCAGCGGGGGGCTGCCGGCCGTCTTATGTATGTATGTATCTGTCACTCTATCTGTCAATCCATCTGTCAATCTATGCCGGCGGCTGCCGCATGACAATGTGAATCATAGGGTGCATCACATCACTCAACGTATGATGCACTTTATGGCGCCATGGACCGCCCAGCTCGGGAAAGAAATAGTTGGCGATCGGCAACAATTAATCCCCTTCCCCTTGCCAAGGGGAAAAGGGTAGCTCCCCCTAAAATTTTATCAACGGTCGTAAATATTTTTGTCTAAACTTATTGACAAATAACCTAACAAAGGCTATAGTATTTTTTATGGATATTAAGAGTATTAGGGAAAAGCTCAATCTTACCCAAGAGCAGATGGCGCATAAGCTTGGTGTCTCTTGGGCCACGGTTGCCCGCTGGGAAAGAGGGAAAGGGGAGCCTTCTCCTCTCGCCCAGAAAGCGATAGACGATTTACTAAAGGAGACTGAGGAGAAACCAAGTGACTAGAGAAGGGGGTGATAGATTTCAGCAGTGGAGTAATTTCAGCCGACCAAAATCTAAGTAAAGGAGTTTATCGATGAAAAAGAAAATATTTTTAATCCCGCTGGCGTTGTTGTTAATCGCGAGCTTGGTTGCTTGTGCGGCGCCAGCTCCGACTCCCGCTCCTGCTCCGACTCCCGCTCCTGCACCCGCACCAGCGCCGGCTCCTGCTCCAGCTCCAGCCCCAGCTCCTACACCGGCGCCCGCCCCAGTGCCAGCCCCGGCTCCAGCGCCAGCAGCGCCTGCGGAGGTAATTACTTGGATCGGACAGTCATCTCGGCCCACTGGCATACCCGAGTATGAATCGTTTGCTAGGCTGTGTGCCCGTATTACTGAAGCCAGCGGGGGACGCCTAGTATGGAAAGCCAATCCTGCCGGTTCTATTTGCCCAGCGACCGAGGAGTGGAAGGGAGTCCATACCGGCGTTCTCGACTTTGGTTCTGGCGGTGGCTCCTATTCGAACGCCGAGATTCGCTTTGGTACCATGATATCGCAAAGGTGTGGTGGCATACCCCCTCTGCCTCATTACATCTGGATGGAGACTATAGGTTCCGACCTGATAAATGAGTGGTACGTGAAAATGGGCTTTGATATGCTCGATATGAGGGGTGGCGGTTTCCACGGTACGTCCGAGGTATTCGGCCACTTTGGCAAGGAGCTGAAAGTCCCTGAGGACCTCAAGGGGCTGAAAATGCGATGCTCCGGCGACGGCGGCGCGATTCTGGCACGAATGGGCGTTGGCTCGGTCTTCATGCCTTTGGGTGAGATCTTTGAAGCCATGCAGCGCGGCGTCATTGACGCCTTCGAATGCAGTTCCCCAGCTAGTAACTGGGCATATGGCTTGAATGAAGTGGGCGAGTATGTCTACCTCTCTCCCCTTCGCGCTCCTACCGAGTTTTCTCAGCTTTTGGTCAAGCCGAGCAAGTGGGAACAGTTACCAGATGACCTCAAGTTGATCGTTGAGGACTGCGCGCGAGCAGAGGCACTTAGGTACCACTGTGAGCTCATAGTTGCCGATCAGGAAGCACTTCAGAAGTTCGCGGACTACGGCAACATCGTGCAGAAGCTGCCGGCTGTAATAGAAGATGCTTTCGTCGAAGAAGCTAATATTTACATGGCTGAGCAAGCTGCCAAGTATCCTGAAGCCAAGTCAGTACTGGAGTCCATGGTCGCCTTTGCTAAGGTGTACGATGACCTGTGGGGGCTTCCCGATTGGGCCAAATAGTTAAAGCCTCATAAGGCCGGTTCTACTTAATGCCGGTATACCCCGCTCCGGGAATAAACCCGGAGTGGGGTGTAATAAAACGAAGAAAGCCGACAATTGAATATGAGAAAAATAATAAAGGCGATTGATACTACCAATGAATGGACGGGAAGGTCGGTGCGCTGGCTTGTCATCTTCCTTATAGTGGTTATTTGCTCCGAAGTGTTCATGAGGTATGTCTTAAACATGCCCACGATTCAAGGGCCGGTGATCGCCAGCTTCACTGGAGCCGCTCTATATTCCCTTTCCTGGGGGTATATCCACCTCTACCGCCGGCACATTAGAGTGGATGTTTTGTATGCACGATTTCCAACAAGGGGGAAAGCCATCATTGACGTGGTTTGTGCCGTCCTGTTTCTCATCCCACTGATCGGTTTGATGTGCTATGCCGGCTGGTGGTGGACCTGGTACGCCTGGTCAACCACCGAGAGGTCGGGCATGACCTTCTGGTACCCGATAACCGGACCGATAAGAACTATAGTATTTATCGGGTTCATTTTATTCGCACTTCAGGGCCTTGCCCAATTCTATCGTGACATATACTTGCTGGTGAGGAGTAAGCCCTATGATTGATATCAGTTCAGAACTGGTTACCTTCGTCATGCTCGGTGGCATCCTGGTCGGGGTTCTGATTGGTTACCCTCTAGCTATCGTCGTCGGCGGCATCGGCATTGTTATGGGAATTCTCCTCTTCGGAGTAGACTGCTCACTTCAGCTCATTTACCAGCGTCTTTTCGAATTAATCAATAACTACATCCTGCTGGCGGTGCCCGGTTTTATTTTCCTGGGCATCATGCTGGGATACTCGGGCATAACCGAAAGAATGTTTGGTGCCATGTATCTGTGGCTCAGCGGATTTAGGGGCGGACTGGCCATAATCACCATATTACTCGGCACCATTTTAGCCGCCTGCGTGGGCATAATTGGCGCCTCAGTCACGGCGCTGGCCATCATCGCCCTTCCCCAAATGATCAATCGAGGTTACAATAAATCTTTAGCCTGTGGCGCCGTCTGTGCTGGCGGCACCCTGGGCATCCTGATTCCTCCCAGCATTATGCTGGTGGTCTACGGGCCAATGGCAGCACTCTCGGTAGGCAAACTGTTTTTTGGCGCCTTTTGTCCCGGATTTATGCTTTCCGCTATGTACTGTACCTACATCGCCATTCACAGCTTTATCAAACCAAAGATAGCACCACCCGTGCCCTTAGAGGAAAGGGCAGTTCCCTGGCTGAAGAAAACGACTGACCTCTTTACATCAATGCTGCCACCAGTGGCACTTATTCTCGGAGTGCTGGGAAGCATTTTTTTCGGTGTCGCCGCCCCAACTGAAGCGGCGTCCGTCGGTGCACTCGTGGCCACACTTCTGGCTGTTGCTTACCGACGCTTCAGCTTTAAAATCCTTAAAGACACGGTAACAGAGACGCTAAGAGTCACCGGCATGGTGATCCTGATCGGTGCCACCGCTTACGCCTTCGTCGGCATATTTATGCGTGCCGGTGGTGGGGATATTGTGAAAGAGCTCATTCTGGGTGCCCCCGGCGGCAAGTGGGGCGCCTTTGCTATTATAATGTTCATCGTTTTCCTGCTAGGCTACTTCATTGACTGGATGGGAATACTATTCATTGTCGTTCCGATAATAACACCGGTTGGCCATGCACTCGGGTTTGACCCCCTCTGGTTTGCCATGATGATCTGCGTCAACCTGCAGACGTCTTTCCTGACCCCTCCCTTCGCCTACGCCATATTCTATCTCCGTGGTGCGGCTGACCCATCGCTGGGCGTCGAAACAGGTCACATCATCCGTGGGGTGATTCCATATGTTCTCATCATCTTGATTGGCCTTGGCCTGCTCATTGCCTTTCCACAGATAATCCTATGGCTGCCGGGGCAAATGATAAAGGGCTTTTAGCACTGGTGATAAAGTGACAAAGGAGAAAATCAAGGCGGGCTCTGCCAAGGGAAACTGGGGTGCCAGGGGGTTATTCTTTCCCCCACTGGCTTAAATCACTACTCCTCCCCTCCCGTGTGGTGCCTCAGCCGTAATCGGGCAGGCGGCATCCCGCTGGTAAATCTAGTTAGAAGTAAATTTGGCTTGAATAACTGAATAAGGAAGAAAGGAGGTTATCGCTTTCAATAGTAGAATAGTTTTAGCCGACCAAAATCTAAATGGAAGGAGTTTTTCAATGAGAAAGAAAAGTTTACTGATTATCGGTCTGGTTATGGTATTGGTGTTGTCACTGGTTGGAGCCTGTGCTAAACCCGCACCACCTGCCCCAGCTCCAGCCCCAGCACCGGCGCCAGCACCGGCAGGTCCTACCTATCAGTATAAATGGCGAATGAGTAGCGCTCTCGCGTCGGAGACTGAACAGGTTATAGCAAGCAAGAGACTCGCCGACAAGGTAAGGGAAAGGACTGACGGTCGTGTTGACATTACCATTTATGGCGATGCTATCTTGGGAGCCTGGGACTTGACCAATGAGAGTGTCATCCGTGGTGACCTTGAAATGATGGGCGAAGCTCTGGATGACAGCTGGGACCCCAGAATTGCTATAGGCTATTATATGCCGTTCATCTACATCGACTACGCTGCTCAGCGAGAATTGTGCCAACCGGGTGGCATAGTCTATAACCTTCTTAACTCGGTGTCGGCGGGCTTAAACTATCGCGTGCTGGGTTACTTTTCGGCTGGCGTCGGGGGGACGAGCCTTACCAAAGTTCCTCCTAGCCCCTTTGACCCTGATGTGCCCAAGGGTATGAAAACTAGAGTTATGGCGCTGACCGCCTGCCGGCTCACTTATGAGCGTATGGGTTATATGGTCGCGGCTATTCCTTTTGGAGAGGTCTATACTGCCATACAGACCGGCATCGTCGAGGGCCAGCAGGGTGGCGGACCAATGCAGGCATGGATGTTTAAGGATGTAAATAGTGTCTGGCTTCACTACAAGGACTACATTGAGCCTATCTGGTGGTCCGTTAATGAAGACGCTTGGCAAAGCCTTCACCCAATTGACCAAGAGATACTCATAGGCGCTGTTCAGGAAGAACAGGACACCCAGGTCGCTTATGTCGAGGAAATGGACGAGAAGTACATGCAGATGCTCAGAGACTACGGCTGGACAGTACTAATCCCTACTGATGCCGAGTGGGATAATATCGCTGCTGCTATTCGTGAAGACGTCTGGCCAGAGCTGGTCCCGCTAATCGGTAAGGACATGCTCTACCAGTTATGTGATCATCTGGGAGTGCCGCGCTTTTAATAATTGCCTGGGCTAGGACATAGCTAGGGTCATCGGTGAGGGAGGTCAAGACGAGCTCCCTCACCGGCTGGGTGTAAAGGAGTATGGTGAGCGCAAGAAGCTCTTTAGCCAATAACCTGGTTTTTCGGTGGATACCAGCATTCATGTGGTATGCCATGCTGATAGCTTGCATCCCCCTTGTACTTCTGATTTTCAGCCAGGTATGGCTGCGTTACGTGTTTCATCTCCCACTGCTCTGGGTGGAAGAGGTGGCCATTGTCCCTGCCTTCTGGATGTACATGATGGGCGCAGCCTATGCCACTTTTGAGCGGTCTCACATTAAAGTGGATATAGTAGGAATTACAGTTCATAGCCCGAAGAGGCGGCTGATAATCAGATTTATCTCCGCGCTGATTACACTTGGACTGGCCATGCTTTTTCTTCAGTGGGGCTATCAGTTTTTTGTTTGGGACCTTAAAATGAATCCGCAGACGTCGAGCTTAAGATTCCCCATTGTCTACGCGCGCTGTTCTTTCTTCTTTGCTGCGGGTATACTGGGGGGCTTCTATTTCTGGATTGAAACAGTTGACCTGGCACGCCAGCTATTTTGGGGTAAGGTCCCGCTATTTACGAGGAAGGAGATGTAGACCGGATTGGAGACAGCCTTATTTGGCGTACCAAACTTGGGTATATTTATTGACTTGGCTATCCTGATTGGTCTGCTCCTGCTGGGTGTGCCAGCGCCCTTTGCCTTCATGGCGGCTCTCTCATTTCTGGTTTATGTGTATGGTTTTGAGGTCACGGCACAGCTACCCACGGCTTTCCACAAGATGAAATCGCTGACCCTCCTAGCTCTGCCCTTCTTTATCATGCTGGGAGGGTTCATGACTGTAGGAGGTATTGCCGATAGGTTGGTAGCTTTCGCCGATGCCCTGGTGGGCAGGTTTAGGGGCGGCTTGGGGATGGTTGCCGTTGTAGCCTGCGCCATGGTTGGCGCTATCGCTGGCACTTGCTCAGCGGCGGTAGCAGCACTAGGTGGACTGGTGGTTCCAGAAATGGAAAAACAAGGCTACTCTAGGGGATACGCCACTGGGCTGCTGGCGGTTTCATCAGTGCTGGGACAGCTAATTCCACCCAGCGTGCCGATGATACTCTATGGCTTTATTACCTACCAGTCAGTCACCGCCTGTTTTCTGGCCGGGGTTGGCCCGGGCATCCTCACCGTAATCATCTACTGCATTGTTAATTACTTCATGGTACGGAACAATACCGAAATAAAAGTATTACCGCCTATCGGGGTCCGGGCACAAACTAAACAGGTGGGGGTTGCCCTGTACAAAGGCTTTTTTTCCCTTATGATGCCCGTTATCCTCCTTGGGGGTATTTATGGCGGCATCTTCACCTGTACCGAAGCAGCCGCCGTAGCTTTAGTCTACGCTATAGTTGTAGGATTGTTCATCTACCGCAGCCTGAAACTCAGGGATATAGGGGGAATTTTCGCCACCCAGTCTGTTACTACTGGTGTGGTAGTGCTAATGGTTATTTTTGTGCTCGTTTTAAGCCGTGTCATGACTATGCAGAATATCCCGCAAGGTATGATCGCGATGATAAGTGAGGTTACCGAGAACTACTATGTAACGCTGCTGATGGTAAACCTTTTCCTCATTCTTCTCGGAATGATTGTGGACGATTTTACTGGCACCCTGCTGGCAGCACCCCTCTTGTTCCCGCTAATGACACACATCGGGGTTCATCCTATTCACTTCGCCGCTATCCTGGGCACCAACTTGGGGTTGGGGAATGTTACCCCACCCACAGCTCCGATCCTTTATCTGGCAGCGCGCATCGGCAACGTTAGTGTTGATAAGATGATAAAGCCGGCACTGGTTTTCATGGTTTGTGGCGCCCTGCCGGTAGTGCTCGTCACTACTTATTGGCCCGACCTGTCGTTATTTCTGCCCCGGCTGTTAATGCCCAGGGTTATGGGAGTAGCTGGATAATAATAGAGTAAGGAGGTAATAAACTAAAATGATGTCAAAAGTTAAAGTAGTGCAATACGGGTGCGGTCCTATCGGGTGTAGCGTAGCTAGACTTGCTTCACAAAGGCCGGATACTGAGATTGTTGGTGCCATCGACATTGACAAGAGCTTAGTGGGACGTGATCTGGGTGAAATTGCTGGCCTCAACAAGAAACTGGGGGTCAGCATTTCTGATGAAGTTGACGCTGTTTTATCTCAAACTAGGCCTGATGTTGTTCTTCTTACCACGTCATCTTCTCTGAAGGCCGTTTACCCGCAGTTGGAGAAGTGCATAAGGGCTGGCGTGAATGTGGCGTCGACTTGCGAGGAACTCTGTTACCCGTATCGCAAAGAACCTCAACTTTCGGCCGAAATCGATAAGCTGGCCAAAGCAAACAGTGTTACAGTGCTGGGAACTGGGATAAATCCCGGTTTTCTTATGGATAGCTGGCCATTATTCATGACCGGGGTGTGTCAAGAAGTCGAAGCAATCAGGGCAGTCAGAGTTCAGGATGCTTCTTCACGCCGGGGTCCCTTCCAGAAGAAGATAGGAGCCGGATGTACATTTGACGAATTTATGGAGCGAGTCGCTGCTGGGACTTTAAGGCATGTCGGCTTGGCTGAATCAATAGCGATGATTGCTAGCGGTTTAGGCTGGAAGTTAGACGATATTACCGAAACCATTGAGCCTGTAATTGCTAAGGCTCAGGTGAGGACCAATTTCGTAACCGTGGAGCCGGGACAGGTAGCTGGTGTTAGACAGGTGGGTAGAGGGATCAGGGCAGGAGACAATCTAATAATCCTGGAGTTCGAGGCGTCGGTTGGTGCTCCCGAGTCCTATGATGCGGTGTACATAAAGGGGACTCCCAATATGGAAGTGCTTATTAAAGGAGGTACACATGGTGATATAGCTACGGCAGCGATAGTTGTCAACTCAGCTAAACGGGTTATAGACGCCCCACCAGGACTAGTGACCATGAAGGATTTATCAGTGGTCTCAGCCCTGGGTGCCTAGATGGGCGAACAAATTATTAAATAGGAGGCGCAGATGTTAACTAAAGAGAGTTTGGTAGAGGAATATAAGAGGACCCATCCTGAATCGGAGAGACTACATGAAGAGGCAACTAAGTTATTCGTGGCCAATGGCGCTACCCATGTTGCTCGAATTTTGGACCCTTTCAGACCTTACATCACCCATGCCAGGGGGTCTCGGAAGTGGGACATAGATGGCCGCGAGTACATCTGTTACGTGATGGGACACGGTGCCCTGATACTGGGTCACAGCCACCCGGAGGTAGTTAAAGCAGTGCAGGAGCAAATGGCCAAGGGTGTCCACTTCGGTGAAAACCACGAATTGGAAGTGAAATGGGCGGAGCTAGTCAAGAGTATGATGCCTGTGGCGGAGAGAGTCGAGCTGTGCGCCTGCGGCCAGGAAGCTAACCTTATGGCGATAAGGATTGCTCGAGCTTTCACCGGCAGGACTAAAATCCTGAGGTTTGAGGAGAATTTTCACGGATGGGCTGGCGAAGTGGCACCACTCGGTTCAGCAGGTGCGTTTATGCCTGAAGTCACCTTTGTTCCTATGCACGACCTTGACCGGGTCGAAAGGGAACTTGCGACTGAAGAGTATGCTCTCGTTATGACTGAAGGCGGCGGTGCTACTATGGCTGGTCAGCTCCCGTGGGACTTTGACTTCATCCGTTCTCTGCCAAGTTTGACTAAAAGGTATGGTACCCTCTGGCTTATTGATGAGGTAGTCACCGGCTTCCGGGAGTCCCGCGGTGGATGGCAGGAGAGGGTCGGCGTCAAGCCTGACCTAGCCAGTTTGGGCAAGTGTGTGGGGGGAGGCATTCCCGTTGGCGCCGTGGTAGGTCGGGCTGACGTTATGGGTGTACTTGATCCAAAACGTCCCATGGAACACATCAATCATACTGGAACTTGGAATGCTAATCCAGTTCAATGTGCCGCTGGCGTCGCTGCCTGCACTCATTACTTAGATGGTGGGCCACAAGAGAGAGCGGCGGAAATTGGTGCTTATCTTCGAGAGGAAGGCAACAAAGTACTGAGAAAGCGGAATATTAACGGGCGCCTCTATGGCAGGACTATTGTCCATTTATACCTTGGCCCGATTGACTACGAACCGTCTGACAATACCCTGCCACCGACCAAAGATGTCCAGAAGATTATAAACCCGGCAATGACACCCGTTAAGGCACAACTCTGCCTTCATCTGCTTCAGCGTGGTGTCGCAACCATGGGGGCAAGATTTTTTGTCCTTTCGGCCTCTCACACTGAGGAAGACATTGACCAGACTATCGAAGCCTTTGACTCGGCCCTTGATGATATGGTGTCGGAGAAAGCACTTACTGTAATAACATAGAATAACTGGCGGGCTCTGCCAGGGGAAACTGAGGTGCCAGGGGTCTGTTCAATTCCCACTGGCTTAAATAGCCTCCTCCCCCTCCCGTGTGGTGCCTCAGCCGTAATCGGGCAAGTGGCATCCCGCCCTTTCCAAATGACAATTAGGAGGATGTGAGAAATGATACATTGGGCGTTCTTAATTCCAAGCTTTATTGCCGGATTTGCCGCAGGTTACGCCTTCATTTACCAGATGGCTAAGATCGCCGCCAAAGTCGAAGCGGTGATAGAAGAGGCGTCTAGATACGCAATATAAGAATTATCCCCCTCGAGAGGTGAGTACGCAATGATAGCAGGTAGGGATAGCAAAGGGCACTTCATTAAAGGTAACGCGCCCTGGAATAAAAGAGCAGTGACACAAGGTAGGGATAGCAAAGGGCACTTCATCAAGGGTAACGTGCCCTTGAATAAAAGAGCGGATAGCAGTCCGCCCGCCATCACCGGCAGTCCGCCCGCCATCGCCAGCATCATGCTGATTGGCGGGGGAGCGGTGAAGACGGATTGTGTTCAGGTCATCTGCCCCGCCTGCCAGCAGAAGGTTAAAGCTATAGCCAGGAACGGTCAGGTTAAGGGATACTGCGCGGTCGCTAGGCGGTACGTTGATTTTCGAGTTAAAACATAGCTTGTTCATATAAGGAGGAAACGATGGCAGCAAAGGCCTTTCTTCTCATTGTAACAGCGGCGGGTAAAAGCAGTGAGGTTGTTACGTCTCTCAGCAAGCTAAAAGGAGTAATTTCAGTTGATACTGTAACCGGGCCCTATGACATTATCGCTATTTTACAAGGGGAAAGCTTGAATGATGTGGGCTATCTGATAACCGGGAAAATCAACTCCATTGCTGGCATTTCCAGAGTGGTAACCTGCTTGGTAATCTAATGACGTTTATAACGGAGGTTTAAACTGGTGGCAACCGTTTATGAGCGTCTGAAGAAGATAATTGTCGAACTCCTTAGAGTCGAAGAAGAAGAGATAACACCCTCAACCAAACTTGTTGATGACTTGGGTGCCGATTCCCTGGATTTGGTACGGCTTATAATGGAAATCGAAGATGAGTTTAGCAATGGCTCCGTAAAGGTTGATATACCCGACGAGGATGCCGAAAAGATATTAACCGTCCAAGATGCGATTGACTATCTTAAAGGCCTTGGCATTAAGGATGATTAAAAGGGAATATGATTGTGGAAATTGATAGATGGGCTGTAGAGGTCTGGGCAGCTACGTCGAGAAAAGTTTTCAGCAAAGAGACATTAAACCGTTGGTGTGGGGTATGCGGCGGGGAGCTGCACGTGGAGCACGGGCGCACCAAGTTCAGGACCATGGAGGAGGCATTGCCTCAAATCAAGGCGATTGAGGAAGCCAACCTCAGGACACGAAGTATCATAGGTGGAAAGTTCTAATCGCCGGGAGGGGGACAGGAGAAGATGGACGACATACAGCGAGAGATTGAGTTGATTCTGGAAAGCAAAGGCGTTCCGCCCCCGGGCATGACAGGGGGTCAATTCTTTGAAGAATTCAACAAGAGATTCTTGGGGGCGTTTCCCCAGATTCTGGAGAAAGCGGCTACGCAGATAGGCCGCGGAATTATTATTGAAGAGATGAACCGGATCGGCAGAAGCGAGCCATGCAAGTACTCCAGGGAAAAATCCGAGAAACACTGCACCGAGCCCCCGAACTGCTATGACTGCCCCAATTACAGGCCGAGCCCTAGATGGCAGCGATGGCTGCTGCGTTTGGCTCGAAGGCCGGAGTTTTTTGAACCCCTGTTTGTGGGGGTGGTTGCGGTCAGCTTTGCAACAACCATATTTGCCGAGGAGATAAGAGTTTTCACTATGGTCTCCTGGTTCGTTATCGTTCTGATTTCACGACTGCACATTTGCTATCTATATAGACAGGTGCGAAAATTGGTGACGAGCCAATAATCGAGAAAAAACCATGAGCAAAAGATTAAAAGCCATCATAAAGTGGACAGCCCGGGGAGCAGATATACAAACCATTGAGGGGTATGATCTGCCACCGCGGACCAGCGTTGATATGAGCTTCGGTATTCCACAGGAGGTAAACCCCCCTGGGGTAGTTGAAGAGGTATTGGTTTATATTTCTGCTTATAAGTGCATGGACTGTAGTTTCAGCACTGAATCCTTTGATGCGATGATGCAGCACCAGAAGAGTGGGGAGCACTCATTTAAGTAAAAGATTAAACGCGCGCTAGGTTTAAACTGAAAGGAAATCGTGAGGGTGAAAAGCGGGATTTATGCCAGATTCGGCACGGAGAACAAGGATGTGGTTACTGAAGCGACAGCCCAAGAATTCAGAGATTGGCTGGCTGTAAAGGGACTAAACATCAACTTCATAAGCGACGAAACTCTAAATGGCTTTTTTATAGTCCGCCAAGAGCCCTTTCTGCAGTGGGAGATGCGATTGGCTTTCATAAGAGATGCCGAGGCTATAGGAATCACCGTATATAAGAAGAAAGATGAGTTCGAAGCCTTCAAGGTTGCATATCAAGAGGAAGCCGAACGTCGTTATGTATGAGGATGTTAAGCGAATGAGAGACGGACTATTTAAGGCCAAATGTAGCAAATGTGGGACAGAGTTTGATACCAAACCTGGGGAGCTGAACAGCACAGGGTATCTTGGCAAGGTTTCAATGTTGTACGGCTCCGGGGGTTTCCTGCCTCAGTGCCCGGCATGTGGAAACTGGCGAGATAATCGGCTACTTAAGAATAGTCGGCAACTAACAGAACCTTTGAGTTTTTGACTATGACGACTGACGCAAATGGAAAACCGGGGCCAGGCCCGAAAAAATGTTCCGTCTGCGGGAAGCCCTTCTTTGGTGGCAGGGAGTACACCTGCTCTGACGAACATCACTGTTTTCTACCGGGTCGGCTGCGCACGACGATTCCTCAGTGGGCGAGAGGATAACGTATAATTGGTGGTATACGCAGAAAGTGGGTAGCTGTGGATGAAGTAAAAGATTGGATGTGGCTCGTCAAGACGGATAAGGGCGATTTTTTCATGACTGTAGTGGGGAAGTGGACACAGGAAGAGGCAGCGAAGAAAGTCCAGCAAGTATTCGAGACCATAAAACTGGATATCATCGGTATGGTACCTAGAAAACGAGCTACCGGACCCGACGATATGAGAGGCACTATATATGAGCATCAGGAGCCGAAAGACATCTTGGGATTTGACTTCTTCGCTGGCAGGAAGTTCTGGGAAATCTGCGGCAGAGGTGCTGAGTACGAAGCGGAGTTGATACTTTTGGGAAAAGAGATGGGGCAGAGTTAATGTCAGGGAAAATCGTATGAAGAAAGGTGGAGAAAAGGGCTTACTGTAGCCAAGCGGGATGGGTGTGATGAGATCAAAAACATTAGCATATAAGAGAGGTTAATGAGGTGAGAGATATGAAGAGGCTAAAGAGTGCAGGAACACTGATGGCAATAATTCTAATATCCGTCTGCGGCTGGACAGCAGTGGTCGGTTTGGTGATTAAGCCAAACATCTGGGGCGGCGCAGCTCTGTCCTTTGGCGGCGGTATTGCCATTGGCTTTGCTGTTGTCTACCTGATATGCCGATGGTGGTTCAAACGGCCTCTGATAGACATGTTGAAGAGGAAGTAATGAGCAAGGACGGCCTGGCGGATCAGACAGCAGTTCCGGCTTCTTGGTGAGGAAAATTTCTTGAAGGGGATACTTTGAAGGAGGTGAAACCTAAAATGGGAGTGTTTATCAAGGTCGGAAGCCGGGACAAGCTTCTCCAAAAGGCTAAAGAAGGCAGTGGTTTCGAGACCATTGAGGTGCTGGTGACCAACGACTTTGAGCTGATGGTCCCCGAAGCAGAGCGGCCATACTGGGTTGAGCTTTACCCGAGCTGGGATTATCGGGCTATTAAAGCAAACGCTCTTCAGTGTGGCGTCCTGACGGCCATAGTGATGACGGCCAACCCGCAGGCACAGCAGGTGCTGGATAGCGTCTGGAAGCAGCTGATTGCCATTAAGAAACAGTTCGAAGGAGATGCCGGCGTGACGAAGGAAATTTTGCCTGGAGGGGCTATATTGTCTCGGGCTAGAGATGGCACTGTCATTATCCGGGAGGCCCTCCCACATGAGATTGAGAACAATTAAGAAGGCAAGATTCATGAAAGGGATAACGTGGAAGATAGGCGATGGACCCTAAAAAGGCTTTTAGCAGCTGGAAATGCCATGTCTGCGGGGAAGAGAGGCCAGACGATAAGATTTCTGTTCTCTCAAAACCCATCATGATTAATGGCCAGGTGGTCCTGGGGGGCCAGCAGAACATTAGATACTGCAATGACAGGCCAGCCTGTATTGAGGGGGCCAAACAGTTTAGCTTTTTCAAAGAGAGCAAAGTGTGATGATAGAGGCGACGCCTCTCTTCTTGAAATCATAAAAAGGACTCCCTTTGTCAGCTAGTTCTCTTTTGTAGCCGACCCAACTCAAGCCTGTAATCGAAATCTGGGCGTTTTTCAGGGTGGTGAATGGTAATCTACCTTCCCTTGGTAAGAGTTCGGTAAGAGGGGCGACTAAGTGGTGAGGTTACCCCTTCTCCTTACCAAGGCAAAGGGGTATAATACAAGAAGGCTATATCATGGAGGTTAAGATGAAGTTTAAGGTAGTCCTAGAATCGCAGGAGGAGGGGGGTTATACAGCCTCTGTGCCCAGCCTGCCCGGTTGTGTCTCCCAGGGGGAAACCAAGGAAGAAGCTATGGCTAATATCAAGGAAGCTATAGAACTCTACTTAGAAAGCCTCAGGGAGCGGAAGTTACCGTTGCCTAAGGTCGAGGAGCACGAGGTAGCAGTGTGAGGAGGTTACCCAGAGTCACCGGCAAGGATGCGGAACGAGTTATACTAAAGGCAGGCTGGTATGTGCATCACTCCAGAGGCTCACATTTCTACTATAGGCACTCGGACAAACCAAGTGGTAGGATATGTATTCCGATGCATGCCGGAGAAATTATCGCACCCAAGCTCCTTAAAGGAATATTGGAGGATGCTGGTTTGAGTGTCGAGGAATTTATTAAGTTATTGAGGGGGTGAGAAGGAACCATGGTCTCTTACAAAGTTATCATAGAGCGTGATGAGGAAGAGCAATGCTATGTAGCGAGTGTGCCGGCTCTACCCGGGTGTCGTACCCAAGGAAAGACTAGAGAGGAAACTCTGGAGCGTGTTAAGGAAGCCATCCAAGGCTATCTGGAATCTTTGCAAAAGGACGGAATCTCTATACCAAAGGATGTGGAGCTAGAAGAGGTAGCCGTACCTGTGTAGAGAAGAGATATTTCTTGATAGTGCCAAGTAGAAACTAAGATAAAAAAGGGGACCAGGGATTTGAATCCCCGGTCCCCTTACTATTAGTAATATACTAAAAGGTAAATAAGGTAAATATTGTCGCTGCTATTCCTTTCCCCTGAGTACCAGCCACCAAGTCTCCAGCGTGCGTTTCAGATGGACCCAGCACTCGCGGCGCATGAAGCCCCACCACTCGACTGTCCGCTCTACCTGGAGCGCATCCATAAGGCGCTGGCTGGACCGGTGCAGCAATTCAATCCTCTGTTCTAATTTCATAATGCCTCCTTGTTTGATACTAATTTAAGTCTAAAATTAGTACGGATTAAGACCAGTTTTGTACTTAAATTGGTGCTGATTTTGCCCTGGCCAGCTCTACCAGATTATACCATGGATTTTTCCGCTTTTTCGGGAGAAGCCCGTTCAGATATCAACCTCGATAACATACCACCTACAGACCTGCTAAGATTTGGAGCAGTATCCTTAACTCATCAATGTCGCCACCCTGTTGTTCTAAATATTCGCTTATCTGGATTATAGCTTCCCTGTTCAACTCCGTGCAATTACGGAGATATTCTTGGTACTCACCGCTGGCTGTAAACGTATCTGCTGCAATTGCTGCCATTTCCGCAATAGCATTTCGGTTTGCTTCCATCGCTTCCCTGTTCTGGTTTACAAACTCCTCAAACTCTACAAGCGTCTCCCCAACCGCTATAAACGCCCCTTTCGTAATTTCTTGGTTTGCTTCCACCTGTGTATGCAAACTCCCAATAGCATTTTTGTTTGCTTCCACTTGTGTATGTAGATTGTCATATCTTGGGTCACGTGTACCGCCCCCACTAGCCAGTGCTACGATTAGAAGGATTGTTAATATAGCGTTCCAGACTACAAGCAATTTCATTTCTTCCTCCTCTTTGCTTATTTTTCTTCGTTTCCGGCAGCGCGGTGTATTCTAGGTCTCTGGCGTGGATTCCAGCGCCCTTGACTGCTACCTTCTCTACGACTTGCCCTTCCCTGAGTATCATTTACACCTCCACATTTTCAGTCTTGGCAGGGGATAGCAAACTCCCCAGAGCATCTCTCGCACCTGATAAAGTGCCGGGGCCCTACACCGACGTAGGGTGTTTTCCCCTCGAAGGAGTCTTTGGTCATTTCGGAAAGTTTCTCGTTTTCCTGGCAGAATGGGCACTTCACGTTTTCATATTCACAGATTTTCAATTCGCACCTCCGCAAAAATAACGTTGATTATATTTATCCTGTCTGGGATATGGCACCGCAGTTTTTGCAGTGAACATGGTGCTTGTATTCCCCGCAAGGACAGGCACCGTCTTCTGGGTAACATAGGAATTCGGGCTTTTTACAGGTGCACCACTCATGTTTAAGAAACGGGGCCATTGGCGCCATGTCTGCTTTCCCAAGGGTATCCCTCACCTCGAATATAGGTCTTCTTTTCATAGCTTCCTTTCCGTGAAAATAACGTCGATTTTTTTCAGGTTTAAGGTATTTTATGGAGCTGGCTTATTCCGGTCCTGCCGATGCCGATCACCTGGCCGAATGTGCCGGAGAAGTTGTACTCATAGCCCTCGGGCAGCGGCTGTATGTTCCGGGGCGCCGTTTTCTTATCATTTTCCAGCTCGGTTATGTGGTCGGCCAACTGCACCACCTCGTCGCAGTCATTCCTCTTCTCCAGGAAGGCGATTGCGGTTTCGGCGAACTCTTTTAGAGAGCGGGTTTCCCTGTCCTCGATAATATACTGGGCTACCATTTGCTTATCCCACCTCCTTTACCGGTGTTTTAATATCCTCGGGATGGCCGCCCAGATCCGGGATGCTGGTGACTTCCAGCTTCATGTCCTGGAAGCAGTCGCAGCTGATCAGCTGCAGTCCGCATTTGGGGCACCGCTCCATGTCGCATCCCCAGTGGTGGTAGTTGCCTTTCATGTTCAGGATTTGGCAGTCGTGGCAGCGCTCATTTTCATCGAAGTAGGAGTTGTTGCGCCAGTAGCGCTCCCGGATATAACCATCTTTGTCCGCCACTATCAGGATGCTGGCCGTGCAGGTGGTGGTATCGGGGTCGGTCATTTCACGTAGGCAAACCTTGCATCTAGCCATCTTTCACCTCCTCCGGTGTCTCATTTCTATCCAATACGGCGGTGCCGAAGAAGAACCATGGTGGGCCGAGATGAAAAACGAGCAAGGTGAGGGCCACGATATTCCTGAACTGTGTTTCTTGGAGCCAGGAGAAGCAGACACAGTGGTGACCCTTGGTGTTTCGCTCCTTCCATATCTCGAAGACCGTCGGCTCGAGTTCGAGTTCGAATTTTCGACCTTTTATTTCGGTAGTAATTGTTTCCATTTTGCTCCTTCTGGAGCCCCCCACTAACGGAACAGGCGCAAGGGGTGAGCAAGGCCTGCCGGCAGTGGGAAGCACGCTACTTAATTTCGGTGATGGCACATCGGGCACTCGCGGGGGTTGGTGGTGTCTCCGGCGTAACCGGCCGCGGTGCGCTGCGCACGCCTCACCTGTTCTGGCTCCTCAATCAGGTGTGAGGCAGCCCGGGTAATCAGGTTATGGATATCGTACCGGTTCGTGGGGGGGGCTCTCGATGGCCCAAGCCCTCACCGCGTCCGCGTCTTCCGGGGGGATTCTGGCATCGCGGATCATTGCTTCCAGCACGTGGGCGCGGTGCTCGGGTGCGATTCCCTAGAAACCAAGCCCATAGAAGCTGCAGCCTTAATAAGTGTAGAAATTAAGCAGGAGAGAAAGAGAATGCGGGACGCCTTCGCTAGGTGTATTACCTTGTGCCTTCCACCTCGACCTGCAAAATAAGATAGTTATTATTTTCGCCTTGATACTAAGACCTCCCATTCCCAAAAGCGGTCTTCATCTGGCCCGAGACCGGGTCGGTTGACCAGCATGATATCCCAGATATCAAAATCCTCTTTATCCAATTTGTCCATAACCTCACCACTGCACTCGTAGTGCTCCTGCTCACACCCTGGGCAGAAATCATCCTCCTCTGGAATGGGGCCCTCTCGCTCATACCGACACTCTCCATCATGCAGGCAACCGGGTGGGAAATCATCTAAGTCGACTTTCACTGTTTTGAGCCATTTCCCTCCCAAGGTTCCTCACCTCCTCAAAAATAACGTAGATTATTTTATTCCTCGTCTTCTTCAAGACCAAGAGCATCTCTTGCGGGGCATTTCTTTTTGCGACAGTTTTTTACGTGCTCGTATGTTACGGCTCCGCACTTTTCACACCATTCATAACCGCCATCGGCGAGGCTTGCCAGCCTGTCGCAGTCTTTCGGAACGTCTAGCCGCAAGTCGTGGGTATCGAGGTATGAGGCGAATAGGCTGATTACGACCGCGGCTTGCCTGGGTGTTAGCGGTTTTTCATCAAAAATAATCCCCTCTGATTCCCGACCACGCATCGCCTCGTAATTCGCTTCCATGCGGGCCTTGTAATACTCTTCCGTCCACTGGCTCGGCGGGACATCTATCAGCTGGAGCCCATGCCAGAATATTGTTGATTCTTCCGGAGTAATCACCTCGCCATTTTTGACCGGCGACTCAGACCAATGCCCGAAACGGTCATATACCCACCGCACATAATGATTATGTTCTTCGGCAACGGCACAGAAGGTTTCATCTGAAATACCTTCTCGTGGCTTGGTGCTTTTCCAGTGCTTGGGATTTGAGCCATACTGCTCTGTTTCCAGCCCTAGCTCTTTCTCTGTCAGGGCGACCCTTTCCAATATTTCTTTCTTGGTGCCAGGGGTGGCAGTAATCGGCTTGCTTAGTCCCGTTGAAAGTGCAAAGAATACTCTGAAACTCATATTTTACCTCCTTACTGGCATGAAATAATACTCTTTATTTTTGTTACACCGAGATCAGGACTTCTGGCTCAATCTTCTCGCCCTTGATGATGACCAGGTTGTCGATGTCGCTGATCTTGCCGCGGCGGAAATCCTCGACCAGGGACCTCTCGGCGCTTTCCTCACAGGAGAATATCTCAAGGTCTTCGATACTACCGTGGTAGACGAAGATTCTCATCACGTTACCTCCTTTACCGGTGTTTTAATATCCTCGGGATGGCCGCCCAGATCCGGGATGTTGGTGACTTCCAGCTTCATGTCCTGGAAGCAGTCGCAGCTGATCAGCTGCAGCCCGCACTTCGGGCACCGCTCCATGTCGCAGCCCCAGTGGTGGTAGTTGCCGGCAATGTTCAGGATTTGGCAGTCGTGGCAGCGCTCACCTTCATCGAAGTAGGA
>DATKYK010000005.1 GCA_035528575.1 Dehalococcoidia bacterium
TGATTTCTTCTCAGGTTCTTTCTTGCCCTTATCCTTTTTAGCATGTGCTGCGCATGTCTTACACATCATACTCCCCCTTTTCGTTTCTAAGGGTAGTATACAATATACAATAGCATTGTCAAGCGTTTCGAGATCTCCCCAACCGTACTACCTTGTTGATAAGCCTCCACTATTTCGGCGGTCGAGCCGCCTGCCAGTTTGCTGCCTTCTGGAGTGGGACTCTAAGTACTGGTAAAAAGCTAACATTATGAATTATTGTTAACAAAACCGAGGAATGTTAAATGAAGTGCCAGGACCTATTCCGTCCTGCGATCCCCTTCCTACGACTTCACGGCCATTTGTATAATATAGAGTTCCCCTTGAATAAGGTTCAGTTGAAGCTCATTCCGTACACAACCCTAGGCTTGCAATCCGTTCGCTCTTTCAGTAGGTGACAGCTTCGCTTCCTCAAAGCAACGGCAGTAAACTGTGAATCAGCATGCTACGTATGCTATAATAGCATGAGCTATGAATCATAGAAAAGCGAAGCGCCATGCCAGGATAGTGTGTACCTTGGGTCCGGCTAGCAGTTCTTCTGAAATCGTTGAAAGGATGTTAAAAGCCGGCATGGACATCGCAAGGTTTAACATGGCCCACGGGACGTTTGAAGAACACAGCCGGCTCATTTCCCAAGTTCGCTTGCTTAGCCAAAAGCTCAACCTCCCCACAGGCATTCTTCTCGACCTTCCTGGACTGAAGCGGCGGAGTGGGAATGTTAAGGCTGTCTTTGGCCAGGATCTGGAGTTCGCCCTCTCTCAGCATGCTGACTTCATCGCCCTCTCCTTCGTTTCCTCGGCGCGGCAGGTAAAAGAAGTCAAGCAACTGCTTAAAGAAATGAACGCTGACATACCCATCATTGTTAAGATAGAGGACACGCGAGCTCTAGAAGAGAGGGGTGCCATGCTTGATGTTGGGGAAGGGATAATGGTGGCTAGGGGAGACCTAGCGCTTGAGATAAGCATCGAGAAGGTGCCGTTGGCCCAGAAGCAACTCATAAAGGAAGCAAATCGCTGCGGAAAGCCGGTAATAACGGCCACTCAGATGCTTGAGTCAATGGTCCACTCGTCTACTCCGACCAGGGCAGAGGCAGCCGATGTGGCCAATGCTATCCTCGACGGTAGCGACGCTCTGATGCTTTCCGAAGAGACGGCCACTGGAGATTACCCGGTCGAAGCTACCGAAATGATGGCGAGAATAACCTTGGAGGCTGAGGTAGCGCTTCCCTATGAGCAGATATTGTTTGAAAAATGGCGGGATGTTCTGCACGAGGTCAACGACGCTACAGCCATAGCAGCCTGCCATATGGCCTACCATGTAGAGGCAAGAACTATCATTGCCTTTACCACCGGCGGGACCACGGCTTTACGGGTTTCGAAATACAGACCACGCCAACCCATTCTGGCCGTGACCCCCTCTGAGACCATCGTGAGACGCCTTTCCTTAGCTTGGGGGGTTCTTCCTGTCAAAAAGCCTGTTCCTTCAAACCTAGAGGAAGTCTTCGAGCTAGCCAGGGAAGTTGCGCTGGACACAGGTGTCGCCAGGAGAGGCGACCTTGTAGTGATCACTGCTGGAATTCCCCTGAATCTCCCGGGAAGCACCAATCTGGTCAAGGTACACAGTATCTGACCTATACCATGTTTCTTCTTGGCCTTCGCAAAGGCACGCCGAGCCTATATGGTAATGAGTTTTCACAGTCTCGTGCAATATCAGCCAGAGGCTCAGCCAATATCCCCAAGTAGGCTAGAGATGTTGGCGGCAAGATAACAAAAGTCAGAATTGTGTGATGCTGCTTGGCTGAAGAATTGGGCGTGTTGTGCAGCACAATAGTGCCCGATATGGAACATGGGTACTAACTTGTATGATACGTCATCGGATGTTAGTATTTGACTACCGTATCGGAGGTCTACGTGTGCGGTAAGGAAATATTGGACTCACCCGAGCCTGGTCGCCTTTATTAGTGACTCTGAGCCGACCGAGTATATAACGAAGGTGGCAAGGGAGATGGATAAGTGGAACATTGGAGCAAGCTGCCCCGATTCAGGTGCCGAAAAGGTTAGGCCGCAATGAGGAGGACATGATGGTAGAGTTATCTTCAGCCGTCGAAAGTCGCCGAATCGCCATGCTAATCGATGGCGACAACGCACAACCGACATTGATCGAGAAGATGCTGACCGAAGCAGGCAAGTACGGTTTGGTCACGATCCGGCGCATCTATGGTGATTGGACAACTGATAACATGAAAGGCTGGAAAGAGACCCTTCATGTCCACGCTATCCAGCCGATCCAGCAGTTTCGTTACACCACCGGCAAGAACGCCACTGACAGTGCGATGATTATTGACGCTATGGACATTCTCTACGACGGTATGGTGAATGGCTTCTGCTTGGTGTCGAGCGACAGCGATTACACCCGATTGGCAACCCGCATTCGGGAGAAGGGCATCTTTGTGATGGGGATTGGGAAGAAAAGTACTCCTCGGGCGTTCGTCAACGCCTGCGATATATTCATCTACGCTGAAAACCTGCTGGCTGAAGTAGACATTCCTAGACCCAAAGCCACCAAGCCTCCGAAGAAGGCGCGCGCTGACGAGCCAGTCCTACCTGAACTGCTGCCGCTGCTGAAGAGCGCCTTCGAAATGGCTGTGCAGGACGACGGATGGGCATTCCTGGGAACGATGGGCAGTCGACTGCGCCAGCTCGACCCAGGCTTCGACCCTCGGACATACGGAAGCAAGCAGCTTTCGCTTCTGATCCGGACGTATTCTGACGCGTTTGAAGTAAAAGAAGTGAAGAGCCAAGATGGCCCCTCCCTCATCTATGTAAAACTCAGAGATTAGCGCACTGCCTAACCCCCGCTTGCGGCCAGTATAGCCTGTATGGGCTAGCGATCAAAGGCCCTGATAGAGCACTTTCATCTCCACAGAGACCCAGCACAGAAGACTCGATCCTAGCCCCTGGAGCAGTGTCTTGATAGCTGAAGGTTGACGTGAGAAGTTCTGGCTTCTGCCCGGTATCGCTACCTGACAAGATTCAAACCCAAGAACCCGGATTCCTCATTTAATAGCCCAGCCAATTGAACGTTCCGTCAGAATGTGTGGTGCATTAGGGAGCAAGCCTGTAAGGGCTTACCCGACCGAGTAGTGAAGGTGATCGCTCAGACATTGAAAAGGAAAGTGATGACATCGCCGTCGTTAACAAGGTAGCTCTTCCCTTCGGTGTGGAGCAGCCCCTTCTTCCTACCCTCGGCGATGCTGCCGCATTTCACCAGATCCTCATAGCCAATTACCTCGGCCCTGATGAAGCCCCGCTCCATGTCCGAATGAATCTTACCCGCCGCCTGCACAGCAGTGGTATCGCGGCGGATGGTCCATGCCTTCACCTCGTCGGAGACCACGGTAAAGAATGAGATCAACCCCAAAAGCTGGTAGGAGAGCCCGATCATCCGATTTAGCGCCGTCTCCGAGATACCCATATATCGGAAACGGAACTCCTGGGGATACGGCTTTAAATCTAGGCCTACCTGCCTATTACATACTTGTAAGGGTCGACCTCTTTCCTAAGTATCCGCAATTCTTCTTCAGTGGGGGGCCTAGTCTCCGTGATATCAGGTGCCTGGAGCAGATCAAAACCACAGTTATGCTGAATTTCCTCGAACGAATATCCAGGGTTGATGGATATTACCCGCATGCGTTTGGTTTCGTGCTCAAAGTCCATGATCCCCATATTGGTAATTATCCTGTACGGCCCTGCGTCCAAGGGAAGCCCTGATTTGGCCCTCGAGTCCCCTCCTTCAAGCCAGCCTGGTGTGGTAATGAAATCCACCTTCTCCACAAAGCGCCTAGCGTCCTGAACCATCATGACTAGCGTCCTCCAGCAAAACGACGCAAAGTCATTGGCCCCTCCGCTCCCAGGGAACCTAACCTTTGGCCTGCTATGGTCAGCGCCTATGATAGTAGAGTTCAGGTTGCCGTACATGTCGATCTGCGCACCACCCAAAAAGGTATAGTCCACAAAACCCCTGCAGCATGTCTCCATGATATCGCACATACTAGATGCCATAACAGCCTTGTAGAATGTCCTAGTGTCCCCGACCGAGATGGGCATCTCTGGCAATTGCGGATCTACGCCGCCAGCCTCAAACATGATCACAAGGTTAGGCGAATGGGTCCTCTGAGCAAGCATGGCGGCAGCACAGGGTGCTCCTGTTCCAACTCCCACCGTGGCGCCATCCTCAAGTTCTCTTGCAGCCACACAGATCATGATCTCGATTATATTATAGTCGGCCACTTTCCACCTCCTTGTGAAGTAATAACTCCTTCTGCCTGAGCTCACTGATCCTGTTGAGCCCGCCATTTCTCTGAATATACTCGTTATGGTCAGGGCAGTCGTATATATTGCGATTTAGAAACTTCTGGAATTTCACCGGATCATCCTGCACACGCAACCACTCCTGAAGATGCTCCTCGTCAGAGAAGTACTCATACGGCATAGTACCTGGATATGCTCCATAGATGACCTCACACACCGCATCAACGACGTAGAATGGGATTACCGTGCTGGTGGGATCACTCCGAATCTCCTCATTGGGGATCAGTCGCTCGGTAATGATAATCACGCGCTTGGAGGCCCTGGCAAGATCATCATCTGAAATCAGGATCCCCCGAATTCTCGCATTCCCGTATATGTCAGCCTCATGCACGTGGATAACCGATACATCCGGGTACAAGGCAGGCTGTAGCATTAATCGCTTACCGGTAAACGGGCACTCGACGATCTTGCCCCCGCTGTACTTGAAGGTGTCGGTGCCCATCACATTCCGCGTTGGTATATATGGCACGCCCATCGCCGCAGCCTTGAGCCTGGCGGAAAGGCTGTAATTGGTCCACTCGCAAACCTCGACCTTTCCGCTCTGCATGTATTTCCTGGAACATGGAGATAGTCCCCTGGCTTCAAGCCCTACGACATAGGCAATGTCCACCCTATTGAATACTTCTCCGGCGGCTAGGATCTGGAAATCATGCGTAGATGTGTGACCGGCAAAACCCATGTTCTTTCTGCCCTGGCGAACTATCTCATGGCATGCCGCGATAGGAGTCCTGTTGGCTCCAAATCCACCTATGGCCAGATAATCTCCATCATGAACAAATTCCTCTAAGGCCTTTTTGAGGCTCATCAATTTGTTTGTCATCTTACGCGACTTCTTGCGGAAAAAGTCCCTTGCCTTGTCCGGATCTGGATCCGTGAACAGCCTCCCTCTACCCTCTTCTAGCACAACCACGATACACACCTCCAAGATATTTCTATATTGTTTATTTTCATTATCTTAATCCTCAGCAGGATAAATTATCCATAATGCAGGCACTGTACCTAACGAAATTAATCGTTAAAGCAGTGCAGTATTATATGGAAAGCTAAACCATACTTCTTACTCAACTTCTGTCGGAATGCCGAATTCAGTTTGAACTTTGGATTACCCAGAGCCATCCCAATTAGATAGTAACGTTCTTTACAATTAAGCCTATCTAGGTTGCTTATAAAGGAAGTCATGGGTCACCGTCCAAACCAATTTTAGAGATAGTATATACTATAAACCACTCCAAAGAAATGTTTTCTTATTGCACAGTTCGCTAGAATGTGCAAGAGTGAACAGAGCGGCTCCCCGAGTCATTTAATAGTATGACGTTGCCGAAGTCACTGCCAAAGTGCTCTAGTGGATAAGTATGACTTGTGAGAATCTGATAATGCTGCAGAGGGGACCTAAATGGCCCCCTCTGCGTGTCTTCCAGAGTATAATTTTTCGATAATTCAGTTAGCCTTTTCTAGCCAGGGCACACAACTCCTCAATCTCGATCTCATTGTGGTAGGTACCGATGTCCTCCAGTCGATGGGCGTCGCTATTAGTCAGCAGGATCAGGTTATGCTTCTTGGCCAACTCCTTTATCTGCTCCTCTGTCAGGCCATCGCCATCGTGCAGTGGGTTCTTCAACTCGATGCCATGTATGCCCTCGTTTATAAACTGGCTAAGGTCCTTTACATAAGGATGGCCAGGATGAGCGATAAACCTGAAAATCAGATCGTCAGGTAAGTATAGCTCAACCACATGGATCACCCCCGGCTCACGGCCCACCAGCATCCTGGCAAGTTCCTGGCCAGGGACGACCACTACCTTGCCGTCCAACTGGGTATCGACAATCTCTTTTACCTTATGGCCATAGTAGTTGGTGTAGTGCTCGGTAACAGCGATCCCGTCCAGCCCTTTCCTCTTCACCGCAGCCATAATCCGTTCCACGATCTCCAAAGTGGGAGTTGGGCAGGCTGTCGCCTCGCGGCAATGGGTGTGCAGGTCAATCTTCAAATTGCTACCACTAATCGGCTAGATAGTATCCGGGAATAATTCTAGCAGCTGGCGTAGCTGACGGTCAAGGTCACCTCGTCAGTGGGAACCTGTGGAAAGGGGTGCATTACACAAAACGCTACATTGTGACCGGGTGAACAAATCGTCAAGTTGTGAATGTGCGGAATCTGGCAGGTAGTCCCGATGTTACAAAGAGCTAAGCCCCAGGCGAACGTAGCCAAATCTTAGATAAACACTGGTCCCACTCTGCGGCCGATATCTACATATCTGAGATGCAAGTCATCATAGTCCTTGAGGGTAAGTGTATTACTTTATGGCAAGTGTGACGGCTTGGACACGATGATCACGTCTTCGATCTCTGGGATCACCTTCAAAGCTTGGATTGTTGTGCCATGCTCCTGAACACTTGCTGACTCATCGTAAATGAAAACCAAAAGCTTACTATACCTCGTCGCATGTATTAAGTAACCTATAGCGTCCTGCATGATCTCCTGTTCGATTTTCTTAAAATCTCCAGCCTTTCCCGCCATTTTGACCTCGATAAGCAGGCCTAAGGCTGGAATGCCAAAATCAGCTTTGTACGAGCTGTGACCAAACTTGGGAAGTGTATCTTCATCAACCAAATCGGGGAATACAGGCCTTAGCATAATCCATACGATGTCTTGAATCTCTCGTTCATCTTGTATAGGCCAGCGGATCGGCTGTTTTAATTTCTCTGAATCCCAACGCCATCTCTTCATGGCGTCCTGAAAACGACCAAGCATTACAGAGACATGTGAAGGCGATATCATCAGTTCATGGACGGAGGCCGTCAGGCACAGATTAAGGGCATTCCATAGGACTGCGGCTTGAGCAGAGTCCAGTTGTCGAGCATCTGTCTTCAATACCTCATTAACGAGGCGTTTTCTGAATTCTGACAGGTCTTTCTGTGAGTCTCTTGCCTCAAACTTATGCTTGCTTAAGCCCAATTCAAACAAAGCCATCTCGGTAGCATCGGCCAGATGCTTAGGGTCCATTCGTTGAGGCTCATTTGCAAGTAGGCTTTTGATGTATCCATATATGAGCCCCCACGGAGATGTGATTGCCCGGTGAGCCATTGTCTGTTCAAGAACTTCTAAAAGCCATTTGCTCATAGCTTCACGCTTAGATATTTCAGAGATTGCCTTAACACCTACTGCCAGGCCGAGGAAAATCCGGGGAATGTTCGGAAACGAAACTCCATCTATTGGAAAGAGTTCTCGCTTCTGGAGATGATGCATTCCATCTATGAAGGTGGCGAAATGAGACTCGTGCTCCTTTGGATCAGAGACCGCAAGCGAATATCCTAAAGCGGCTAAAAAACCATAATTTCCGCGAGCTAATCCTGACTCGTGATCCTGAATCCATGACTCATCGGCACAGTTGACCTGCCATTCCCATTCACCGATGCAAGCTCCACCTAAGACGAAATACGCAAAAAGGCCATCCAAATCTCCCAACTTGTTACTCAATCTAACTCTGGCTTCGAGTGCCAACAATTGTTCGGAGAAAAGAGTTCTTATTTCATTCATAGGAACCACCTACTTGTCCTTAAACGAGTACGGAGGATTTCTGGATTCCAATTGGATACGCCTCTCAACTCTCCTAACATGCGCGCAATGAGCTGAGAATATGATATGGTAACTGGAGATGTGTTTGGAAAGAAACTTCTCCACGACAAAAACGAGAATTTGTAGGCCTGATGTGCCAGATAGTCAATATCACGGAAAGTTGACTCTTTATGTAACCTGAGTGCCATAGGTTTCGGGCAGCCTTGTGTTGCTGTCTTGAGCTGTCTAGGACCTGTCAACGTTAACAGTATCTCGTTTCCTGAGATATTGATACCATAGCCCCGCTCTGGGACTAGTTCACCTTTCTTACGGACCCGTTCATCTACTCCCGCTTGGTTGCGATCAAGAACTGTGAGCGGGTGATTCCGGCTGAAAGTCAGAAACGCGAACTCAACCTGATACTGGCCTGCTATCTCCTCTACGAAACGCTTTATGGCAATGGCTTCCAGATTCTTCATTGGTTTGAAAACATGGAAGACCAAACGAACCTGATCCCCATCCTGCCAGGCATTCCTGCGTTTAATGTCTTCTATGCAAGAGCGCAAACTAGAAAGAAGTTCTTCAATATAGTCGTCGTAGGCTACTTCTCTCGACGCATTTGATAGCAGGTAGGTTCCATCTGCATTGAAAATAGTAGTGATGCCTACTACTCTCTCGCTACCCTGAAGTCTCTGCTTGCGTATGATCGCACTTCCGAGACCAATGACGAGTTCCTGAGCTACTACTGGTGACGCTGTGATGGCATAGGGAATTCCACCGAGCTTGCAATAGCAAGCGAGAGCTACGTTATTTAAGATGTATTGTAGTTGGTAGGTTGAACTCCTCATTGTTTCTATTTCTATTTCTTGCACCGGCACCCCATGGTTCATAAAGACCGCCTTCGACACCAAATAGGGATTAGCATCACCATCAAGCTTATGAAAACTCTCTTCTATGACGACAAGAGCAAGGTCGTAATCGTTCTGAAGAGCGTTAAGGCAAGCCTCGCGATATGACCTGGATATGTTTGTCGTGCGTTCAAAAGGGTGGACAACTATCTTGCAGTCATTCAAGTGATATTTGCGTACAAACCCTTTCTCGAAGCCTTTACTGTTTGCAATCCCATCGCGCAACTGTTTGGCGAACTTCTCTGCTTGTCCTTGGAAATCTCCTGGGGTGATGACGACTACCTTAGGCTCCTTTGATGTGAAAAATTCAGCGTCAAAGGGGCCAAATTGATTTAGTCCGGGGTCATGCCACGAATAGGTCTTAGTACCGGTGGGGTCAAAGACAAAGTCTGGCCTACGTAACCAGCGATAGGATATTGTGCCATTGGAGGTTGGCGTAAGAAAATCCCCAACCTTGAATCTTAGATTTACTGCGCATTGAAATGGACCGGAGTCTTGGAGATGCTTTTGTATGTTTCCAAAAGTGGCTAGCATACCTTGGCCGCCCAGCAAGGTAAACAAACGGTCATCAAGCTTAGTCTGTATGGATTTATAGGTATCACCTAATGAACATTGCAGACAATAGGAAAAGTTCTCCTTGCTCGCCTCCAGACGACAAGCATGTAGCTCTATTTCGGGGTTTCCTGCATGATCAGATAGTATAGCCTTGTCTCCTGATATGCTGTCAACTCGACCGAGCAGCTTTCCCCTAAACCTGTCTGTGCTAACCACATATCTCCCCTTGACGTCGAGACCCGTCGAGACCCATAGATATCAGCTCACTTGCCGTAAGCTCTATTTGGTAGGCTGTGTACACATCTATCGCTATCCCTGGAAGCGGTTCTTGACTGCGAGGGAACACTGTCCGCGAATGAATCTCATATTTCGGATAGATGGCCAAGCCCCGAGTTTGTTGCAACTGTTCCTGTGACAAGCATTCAGACAATAAATTCCGGGACTTGTCGACAAGAGTAAAGGGTTTGAAGCGAACAATCTCGTACATTTGGGTTCGGAAGTGACTAAATAGAGCTTCGCGAATAAGTCTCTCGGCAATTCTATGGTCCTCTATGGAGATTATGGTAGACTTCCCTATCTGCTCAGCACTGTCAGTAAGCGGAATACACAATATGTTGGATCCAGAGCGATGAAAGATGTGAGTATGCTGGTAATTCTCTCTCAGGCTGCGTAAATGTTCCGCACTTTCAAAAGTAAGATTCCCAACAGACAAACTGCTGCTCCCCTCGAATTCCACGGGGAGAAAGGAGAGCACCAACGATGGTTGTGACGACATATAGTTCCTTCCACTTATTTGCATCGAATACACCTCACACAGTTAGCTTAACGTATGCCTTCTGCATACTTCTCACGCGTAGTATTGGCTTCTAAGCTTTATAGAATTATCGACTGTGCGATTCATTTCTTGATTATCGGTTTTTATAGCCGCGCTTTCTCCCTGCGATATTACATTTCGGGTCTAAAGCTTTTATCAAATCATGCTCTAAAGCTAGTCGCTCCTTTCGACCAATGACTGGAATTTGTAGCACGTGTTTGGGTTTACCTATGCAACCCTCGAACTCCCGTTTAACTGCTTGCATCCTCGTTTCCATGCAACCTGATTGCCCAACACGAACTCCTCTTTTCCCAATGATGAGGTAAACGCCGGGAGTACATTTCCCCTTATCCATATCAACCTCCATACTCCAAAATGTAGCATATTAGATATTGAATGTCAAGTGCAACTTTGAGGGTAAAAAAGTTATATCATACGCATCTGCCCTTCATATTCCCTACGAGACCGGTGGATTTTCCCATCTTCGTCGACGTATAGAAGCCCCATCCTTTCCAATCTGATCTTAATAACACTGATCGTAACGTTGAAAACATCTCGAAGCCGATAGAGAAAAGGCCAATCAAATGTCTTAACTCCCTGTATAAGGGGATCTAACAGTTCCTGAGGCACCAATAAATGGCTCATGAATGAATGGGCGTTCCTCTCATCCCAGCTCTGCTTTTCACTGCGGAATAAGAACTGAGGTTGTTCTTCCATACCCGGCATGTCTAGCTGATTGACCAGTGCCTTGTCCGCATGCAACTCCCAATGGCCAATCTCATGACCCAGAACGGTTCGATAGAGACCAGGTGTCCCATCAAAGACCGTTAATCTCTTTTCATTGAATACCACCATTCGTTTACGTGGGATCAATCCGGCCAGAATAGTTTCATTCTCCTTCTCTGCTATATCACTCCAAAGGAGTTGGAAATCCAAAACATCCTCTGCCAAGCGCTCTACAGGAATAGGTGGCGTCAAAGCCTGATCCTGCGTTTGGTATTTGGTTAAAAGCTCATTTGCACGTCTCTGGATCGTTTCAGTGCGATAGAACCGACTTATACTCAACAGAATCTCACTATGTTTCGTCTTTGATGGTTTTATGCCAATCTTCAGGCTTATCTACCTCCCCCGGGAAAGATCGAAGCATCATTATCATTTCCGGGTTGACTTTGTCCAGGAGTTCAGAGGGTATCTTTTTCGCTAGGCCGAATAGTTCATCACGAATTACGTCGTCCACATTTAGTGCTTTTGCTAAAGCTAAAATATTCTTAGCCCTCGGCGGATCCATGACGCCAGTCTCTATTTTGCTCAGATATGTGAAATCAATACCAGCCATTTGTGCCAACTCTTTTTGAGTCATCCTTTTCTCTTTTCTCAGCGCTCTCAATCGTTCGCCAAATGTCATATTAGTTCTCCTTCTTGACTTTACGAAGCTACCATTATATTACCTGATATGTAGTTGACTGTCAACTGCAACTATATAGTTCCAAATCTGAATAGAGCTAGAAATCATAGCGTGTATTCTACGCTGTGACTGACCTGACTCAAGTAACTGAAACGCAGATATGACCGACCAGGCAAAGCCATTCGTCCTATATTCTTCGTTTCGCCTGCTCCCATTCCAATTCATGCTTTGACTTGGTTCTAGCTTTTCCAAATATTCTTCAGACTATTTTACTGCTTATATTGGAATCGTGCACTTTTAGATACGTATCTGCGGGATCACTAGGAATGCGGTCTCGGAGTATCCCGGGAGAAGAGCGTCTACTTTTAGAAAGCTGCCTAATGAATGCTGGTATCTAGGTACTCGTGATTCTCTGCGTTTACCCGTTCTGCTCTGGCAACTTTCATCATGAGCCAACAATTAGCCATTTTGTTGGATCAGGTGCTGGCCCAACAGGGGAAGTAATTCTTCGGAATGAGATTTTACAATTCTCTAGAATGTGTGGTGCATTAGGGAGCAAGCCTGTAATGGCTTACCCGAACAAGTAGCGAAGGTGATCGCTCAGATATTGAACAGGAAGGTGATGACATCCACGTCTTCGACGATGTAGCTCTTCCCTTCGGTGTGGAGCAGCCCCTTCTTCCTACCCTCGGCGATGCTGCCGCACCTCACCAGGTCCTCATAGCCAATTACTTCGGCCCTGATGAAGCCCCGCTCCATGTCCGAATGAATCTTCCCCGCTGCCTGCACAGCAGTGGTATCTCGGTGGATGGTCCATGCCTTCTCCTCGCCTGGGGTCAGGGACGACACAGAGCACCGGCTATAGTCGAAAACAAGGCCATGTCGTTCTAAGAACCCTCTCATGCACGCTCGTGTTGCGTCCTCATGATCCTTGTAAGCAGATTCCTGGGAAGAACCCTGGCAAACAATGGCCACACTTTATACTGCAAACCAGGGACGGTGATAACCTTCCCCTTCTTTAGAGCATTAAGAGCGTCCTGAGCGACTGTAGCTGCATCCATCATCTTTCGCTTTGCCACCTTGGTGTCTTCCATTTTTGCCCTCTTGTGGAATCCAGTCTCTGCCAGACCAATGCAAAGACTGGTAACGCTGACACCGGTTCCTTTCAGTTCGTTTGCCAGGGCTTCCGAGAAATGCAGGATGCCAGCTTTAGTGCCACAGTAAACAGATTCCAGCGGAACTGGCGTAAAGGCACATAGAGAAGCTACATTCAATATATAACCTGACTTGTTCCTCATCATCCCTTTGAGAAACAATTTAGTCAAATGTATCAATGAAACAAGGTTAACCTGAACCATTTCAAGCTCTTTCTGCAATTCTGTTTCGGAGAATTTGCCGTAAACACCAAAACCTGCATTGTTGACAAGCACATCCACATTGATATGTTCCTTCTCAAGTTCAGAGAATATCTCTGGTGGTGCTTTGGGGTCAGATAAGTCCTTGGGCAAGACCCTCACCATCGTTCCATATTTGCTCTCGATCTCCATCTTCAATGCCTCAAGTTTGTCCTGCCTCCTTGCTAGTACAACGATGTTTTTACCATCCTTAGCTAGAAGCTTGGCCAGCTCGTAACCGATTCCACTGGAAGCTCCTGTCACGACTGCATATCTCTCTTTATTACCTATCATGGACTTTCCTCCTCGTAGAATTGATTACCCGAGGTATCAGTTGACATGAGCCGATCCACCAACAAATTACCTCGATTCCAGCATCCTCCGGTGAAGCTAATCGGCTTCACGGAGACTTCCGCTTCCTATTTCGTTATCACCTCTAATTCGGGACATCCTGGGTCTGGCAAACCAAATGCTCGCTCAGTGTGCCAATGAGGTCTGGCTAACGGTTGCCGGCATCCCCGTCCCGTCGAGGAAGAAGTATCCCGGTGAAGGAAAGCTTATCCGAGGTATCTCCGTTTGTTTCAAATTTTAGTCACCAGGTGACTGATAAAAGTGGCGGTGTTTCTCTTAGCCAGCCGCGTGTTTCTGAAGAGGGTAAACACGTTCATGAGATACCAGGGATGCGAAAGGAAACAACGGACTGCCTTTTTCCAGAGCAATTCGCCATCCGCAGTCAGAATCTGGTCGAATGGCTGCACACTATGCTGCATATCATCAGAAATGGAGTGGATAACTATGAAAGGAATCTTGCTGGCTGAGGCAATTCTGGCGATCCAGTAGCTTTCGTTATCTACAATATGCGCATGGAAGGTTTCCCTCAACTTATGCATCTTTTGGGAACTGGCTTCCAGGTGCAACGTTGTAACACTGCTGCCAAGACAAGACCTAGTCGCAATGCCCTCTGGCCCTTGCGATGCCAGAGAAAGCAGATGGGCATCAGAAGCGTATACTTCTGCTCTGGAGTCACAATACAGCGTTGAGCATATGACAACATCGCCAATCCTTAGCTCTGGGGCCAGTGCCCCTGCAAAGCCTAGAGAGATTATTGCAGCAACAGGATAGCGCTCCAGAATGAACTTCGTTGCGCTCTCGGCTCGTTCCTTACCCATGCCGGTTTTTACCAGCAGGGTGTCCCTGTTTTCGAATTTGCCACGGTACAGCTTACAATGCGGCTCGGCAACGACTTCCTGGATGACCATCCGCCGCCGCAGTTCTGCTATCTCCTGTCCAAATGCACCCAATAGAGCTAGCATCAAAACCTCTAATAAACGTACTTTATCGGCCTTCCCAAGGTTTGTCAAATGCAACTACACAGATAATGGTATGCGGCCTGATAAGCATAGCTCAGGACAGCTTACCCAAAATGTACAATACCTGACAGACAGCGGTTCCTCTTAAATCATAGAAGTGAATTTTAAAGGACACATTTCGTCATATTGTGCAACAATGAATCTGTATACGCCTGTCACAAAGTGACTGGTACTCTTTTTGTAGCTAAGGTGGTAGTGAAGGTGATCGCTCAGATATTGAACAGGAAGGTGATGACATCCCCGTCTTTGACGATGTAGGTCTTCCCTTCGGTGTGGAGCAGCCCCTTCTTCCTACCCTCGGCGATGCTGCCGCACTTCACCAGGTCCTCATAGCCAATTACCTCAGCCCTGATGAAGCCCCGCTCCATGTCCGAATGAATCTTGCCCGCCGCCTGCACAGCAGTGGTATCTCGGCTGATGGTCCATGCTTTAACCTCGTCGGATAGCACGGTAAAGAAGGAGAGCAACCCCAAAAGCTGGTAGGAGAGCCCGATCATCCGATTTAGCGCCGTCTCCGAGATACCCATATCGGAGCGGAACTCCCGGGCATCGGCTTCATCAAGCTGCGTTAGCTCCATCTCCAGCTTGCCGCAGAGGGCGGCAACCTCCAGATGCGGGCGATGGTATTTTTTACGCCACTCGTCCTCCAAGGAGCCTGCCTGGGGCAGCCTTTCCTCCCCGATGTTAAACACCACAAGCAGCGGTTTGGCGCTCAGGAACTGATAGCCGGATATTGTTTTTTTCTCCTCTTCACTCAGCTCCTGCTTCCGGATGGGCACTTCGCCATCCAGAGCACTCTTGAGCCTTCCAAGCAGTGCTTGCTCCCTGGAAAAAGAATCGCGCTCGTGGGGCTTCGCCCCCTTTAGGGAAGCCTCTATTTTCTGCAATCTCTTCTCCAGGATAGAGAGGTCGGAGAGAGTAAGCTCCAGTTCCACCATCTTTACGTCTCTCTCCGGGTCGATGCTGCTTTCGCTATGGGGTACCTTCTCATCCTCGAAGGCACGCACCACATGGAGTAGGCCATCCGCCTGGCTTAGATGGGCGAGGAGCTCGCTGCCCAGTTCCCGTTTGGTGGGTGCAGCGACATCGATATATTTTACCTCGGCAGGTATTTTCCGCTTGGGCTGAAACATCTCGTTTAGCGCCTCAAGCCGCGGGTCGGGCACCTTGGCCACCCTAACATTCGGTCCTGCCGCGGTATAGATACCAATATCCGCATTTCCCGCGGTGAGGGCATTGAAAAGGGTGGTCTTGCCGCTCTTGGGCAGCCCGATAATCCCGATCTCCATTTCTTCGGCCCTTGCAGTTGTTGGTTCGGATCCCAGTCGCCTTTTTGCTCTTCTACGATCGTTGGCGTAACTTCGGGTCGTTTATTTCGTTTTTAAAGCTGTCTGGCTTAGGTTCTAACCACGGCTATCATAGCATATTCTTGATAACTTACCCAGATGTATTTCTGCCCCGATATAGGCCGACAGGTCGGCCGACGCTTCGGCCTCGGGGAGACCCCTCTGGACTCCTCTTTTCGCCATGCCGAGAGTCTAGCCTGGTGTCGGGGGATGCGCTAAAATAGGGGGTGAAAATGCTCTATATACTTTTCGGTCCCGACGATTTCTCGCTTCGGGAGGAACTGGAGCGAATTAAGGACGGACTGGGCGATCGGGAGTCCCTGTCATCCAATATCACGGTTTTTGAGGGGAAACAGGTGAGCTTGGGTCAGCTTATGGACGCCTGTACAGCACTGCCCTTTATGGGCCCACACCGTCTGGTTGTTATTGAGGGATTGCTAACGCACTTTGAGGGTAATAGGGCAGGACCCAAAAAAGGGCTGACAAAGGAGTGGGGTGAACTTAAGAAAAGGGTTGGCGACATGCCGCCCAGCACAGTTCTCATCCTGGCGGATGGGCCGATAAAAAAGGATAACACGCTGCTCAAGGGGCTATCACCATTAGCCACGGTGAAGGAGTATCCATTGCTCAGGGGGGCAGCACTTGAGGGGTGGATCAGGAGACGAGTCAAAGAAGGGGAGGGCAGTATCTCCCCTGATGCGGTGAGGATGCTTGCCTCACTGGTAGGTGAGAACCTGTGGGTGCTGGCCAGCGAGCTTGAAAAATTGCTCCTTTATACCGCAGGGCGACGCATCGATGAGGATGATGTGAATGAGGTGGTAAGCTACTCTCGGGAGGCCAGCGTTTTCGCAATGGTTGATGCCCTTATCGAGGCGAAGGCAGCAAGAGCGGCGCTGCTGTTACACCAGTTGCTTCGGGAAGGGGACACCGCGCCCTACCTTCTGGTCATGATCACCAGGCAGCTTCGCCTATTGGTTCAGGCGAAGGAGCTTAGCCAGCAGGGTATTTCCACTGCAGAGATCAAGGCACGGTTGGAGCTCAAATCGGACTACGTCCTGAAAAAGGCACTAGAACAGGGCCAGCGCTACTCAATGGGGCGTCTGGAGCAGATCTACCGCAAGCTCCTGGAGACAGACCTATCCATTAAGAGGGGATTATGGAGGGGCGAGCTGGCCCTGGACATCCTCATCACCGAGTTATGCGCCTGATCTCGCCGCCGGCCTGCCCGTTTTTGGGCTTAGCGCTCAGCCAGCTGGCGGTTGAGATTCTCCCTGATTTCTGCGGTATCTGCCACCCTGAATCTCCCCGCTTTGAGCTCGGCTATTAGCTCTTGAAGGTTGCTAACTTCCCTCTCGAAAAAGGTTGCGGCGCGACCGATCTCTTTGACCTCATGGGAATCGCTACCGGCTACGCCCCTTAGATCTAGCCGATCGGCTAGATCTCTGGAGAAGGCATTCTCCCTCTCCAAACCGCGGGCGTTGAATACCTCTACTGCATCCACCATCCGGTAAAGGGGGTTTTCAACGGCGCGGTTTAGCTCTCTATAGTATCGTTCATCTTCTGTGTATTCACCTCTCAGTATCTTGCGGCGGAAGGGGTGTGCCACGATCACCACACCACCCGCCTCATCCACCAGCTCTCTGACAAAGGCGGCACGGGTCATGCCGAGTATCCATTTGTTGAGCCCGAATACAAGCAGGTGCTCCTCCTCAGTGTTTATCTCCACTCCGGGCAGGACGAGGAAACGGTGTCTACGGCACAATGCAGCGATGTCATCATCGTTCCAGAAAGCGTCATGCTCGGTGAGGCATATGGCATCCAGCCCGGCGCTCTTTGCGTGCGCGACCAGCTCATCTGGTGTCAGCTCGCTGTCATCAGATAGGGGTAGGGTATGAGTATGCAGATCGATGAGCATATTTTGAACTTTTCGGTGGTAGCTAATTACCTAATGTGTATGTCGCTCTGCCAATAAGGCGCCCCGCATCCCTTTAAGGTCTTTATATCTCTCTGGAGATACGGTATCCGTCATCGATTGCCTGGATAATTCTCTGAGCCTGGTTGCAGTCCCCTATAGTGTAGCACTCAGTGACCATCCCTTTCAGCCTCGAGGCAAGCTCGTCTTGGGGTAAAAGTCCAACTGCAAGCACCACGCTATCCGCAGAGAAAAATTCCCGGGAATCGCCCCGTCCAGCCACCACCCCTTGATCGGTGATCTCCTCCACCTTCGCCCTGGTCTCCATGTTGATTCCAGCGTTTCTCAGCCGCTGCATAATAACCCACCTGGTGGTCATCCCTATATCGGCCCCTATTCGCTCGAGCATCTCTATAATGGTTACCTTTTTGCCCCTATCGGCAAGATATTCGGCAGCTTCACAGCCAATCATCCCGCCACCAACAATAACCACCTGCGCCCCAACCTCCCTCTCACCTCCAAGGACCTCCAGAGCGGTAACCACATTTCCCTGGTTCACACCGGGTATATCGGGTATGAGCGCCGTGGCCCCTGTAGCGACAATGACCACCTCCGGCTTGCCCTCGGCAATGGCCTTCTCGCTCATTTCCTGGTTAAGCCTGATCTGGGCACCGCTTCTTTTTAGCCGCGTTTCCAGATAGTTGGTAAGACTATTGATCTCCCATTTATACGAAGGGGCCGCAGCAAAGAGAAGGTTTCCTCCCAGCCGGTCCATCTTTTCAAAGAGGGTGACCTCGTGTCCACGTCCTGCCGCCCCCGCTGCAGCCTCCATTCCCGCAGGCCCACCTCCAATGACAAACACCTTCTTCGGCTTTTTCGCTGGAGCGGTGGCGCGCTCCGCCTCCTTGCCGACCTGGGGGTTCACCGCGCATGCGAGCGGTGCGCCCAACATGACCACGTCCAAACAGTGCCCGCAGGCAATACATGGTCTGATCTCATCAAGCCTCCCCTCCCTGGCCTTATTGGGAAGCTCCGGGTCCGCGATGAGCGCGCGACCCATGCCAACGAGATCGGCGCTCCCCTCGGCGATTATACTATCTGCCAGGATAGGGTCATTGATCCGGTAGGCAGCGACTACCGGGACCTTCGCCACCTTTTTAACTTCCTCGGCGAGATAGACGAAGCCTCCCCGCGGTACTGACATATGAACCAGAGGCGTGCGGCATTCATGCCACCCCGCACCTACATTTAGACAATGAACCCCCGCCCCCTCCAGTATAGGAATAAGCCTTTTAGTATCCTCCAGTTTATGCCCCCCTTCCATAAACTCATCTGCGGAGATTCTACATATCAGGGGGTAATCGCTGCCTGCCTTTCTCTTAGATGATTCGATGATTTCGAGGGGAAACCTCATCCTGTTCTCCAGAGATCCTCCATATTGGTCGGTGCGTTTGTTGGTGCAAGAGGATATAAAGCGGCTTATCATATATCCGATGCCGCAGTGAAGCTCCACTGCATCGAAGCCTGCCTCCCGTGCCCGGCGCACCCCCTCGCTGTACTCCCCGATGATCTGGTGAATCTCCTCTACACTGAGTGCCCTCGGTTGAGAGCCACGGCGGGTGGAGACCTCCGAAGGTGCGACCTCTTCCAGTGGAGCGCCCTCTCCCTTGGCCCAAAAATACTGGAGGCTTATCTGGATAGCAATCTTGGCCCCCCCGTCATGCACCACATCTACAAGCTGGCGAAGCCCGGGGATGAACCTATCGTGGTAAATCCCCATCCGGCCGGGAATGGGCCTACCCATACTGGAGGGTAAAATCAGACCCGTAGTTAAGAGCCCCGTTCCACCCCGGGCCCTCGCCGCGTAGTAATCCTTCTGACGGTCGGTAACCATATCATCATCACCGTAGCCGGTATCGGCTGCCAGGAACACTATACGGTTTTTCAGTTCCAGTCCCGCTACTTTAATCGGCTGAAATAGACTCTTTAGCTCGGTCATTATATCCTCCCCTCTTGCTAATTAATCTAGCAGTCTCGTGCTTAGATCTCGAAGCCAGCGCGGAATCCAGCCGCCATAGCCTCCATGATTCTGCCCGGTTCAGCACAATCACCGATGCTATGAACATGCCATCCTGCCTCTTCCAGCTCCCGTGCAAGTTTATCGTCTGCTGCCAGGGGCATAGTCAGCGCCACCGTATCCGCTTCAAAGAACGTCTCGGAATCAGCCACTATAGCTCTTACACCCCTTTCAGTTATCTCCACCACCCTGACATCCCTCTCCATTCTAACGCCGAAGTTCCACAGTCTCATCCTAACCACCCATCTGGTGGTAATCCCTATATCGTAACCTATACGGTGAGATTGCTCTAAAATGGTTACCTTCTTTCCCCTCTCCGCCAGCACGTCCGCCAGTTCACAGCCAGCAAACCCTCCACCAATGATGGCTACCCTCTCTCTAAAGGGGAAGCCGAACCTCAGTCCCCATCTGATAAGCGCTGGCTGATACAGATATCTTAGCGCCAGGGAACCCAGGCGCCAAAGGAGCCGTCGCCGAGTGCCACCTTTCCGTGGAGGACGTATCGTAGCCTCGAGCATGTCGTGACCGAGGAGTACATTATCCCGATGGATACCCGGTATTTCGAAGGGGGGGGATTGGCCTCCCGTTGCTACGATGACCTCACCCGGTTTCATCCTCTCTAAAAAGGATGCATCCACCTCCCCATTTAGCCTTATCTCTACAGGGAGCTTTAGCACCTGGCGCGTCTGGTATTTGAGGAACTTTGGTAGCTCCGGATTCATGATGCTGGCCAGCAACAGCGACCCACCGAGTCTTCGACCCCGGTCGCAAAGCGTCACTCTGTGGCCCCGCAGCGCCGCCACCCTGGCTGCCTCCATGCCTGCTGGCCCGCCACCGATTACTAGCACTTCCTTGCTATCGGAGGCAGGTTCAATTTTATAGACCGCCTCCCTCCCTACCCTGGCGTTGACGGCGCATGATGGGCATTCACCCCCAATAGCGGTATCCAGGCAACGGCAGCAGGCTATGCAGTAATTGATATCCTCAAACCTCCCCTCCCTAGCCTTATTTGGCAGCTCAGGATCAGCTATGAGGGCTCGCGCCATGCCGATGAGGTCAGCCCTCCCCTCGGCGATGATCCTATCCGCCATAACCGGGTCCCATATACGGTAGGCGGTCATCACCGGTATACTTACCACCTTCTTGATCTCCTCTGCCAGGTAAACAAAGGCCCCAGGCTTCACCCACTGCTGGATCATGGGCACCGGGGACTCGTGCCATCCTGTCTCTACATCGATAGCCACGATGCTGGCCCTCTCCAGTGCTATGGCTATCGGCTTGGTATCCTCCAGCGTATTGCCGCCCTCCACGAAGTCCTCGGCAGAGATGCGGGCGATGATGGGGTAGTCCCTGCCCGCCTTCTGCTGGCAGATCTCCACTATCTCCAGCAGCATGCGCATGCGGTTCTCCACCGGCCCGCCGTACTCGTCGGTGCGTTTGTTGGAGTGCGGCGAGAGGAACTGGTTGAGGAAGTAGCCGATGCCGGCGTGTATCTCGATAGCGTCGAAACCGGCCTCTCTGGCTATGCGGGCGGCGTCGCCGTACTCCTCCACTATCTGGTGTATCTCCTCAGCGCTTATGCCCCTAGCCTCACCGAGGCGGGCGGGCACATACCCGTCGGAGGCACTGACTAGCTCGGTTGGCCCCTCCTTGTTCGTCTTCCAGTCCCGCTTCCACTCGTAGGTCATCAGCAGTTGCGCTGCGACCCTAGCCCCGGCCTCGTGCATCGTTTTAGTGAACTCGCGCAGCCCGGGGAGGAGCTCCTCGCCGTAGAGAGCGAACTCGCGGATGGCCCGCGCCTCCTCTTCGGTCACGTCCCTGCGCCCGCCGTAGAACGTATTCCCCGTCCCCGTGTCGTAGGTGTACATGCCGCCGACGATGAGTAGCCCGGTGCCGCCCTCGGCACGCTCGGCGTAGTACCTCAGCACGTGCTCTCCGCCGCCGCCGCTGGCATTGGCACAGGTCATCACTATCCGGTTCTTCAACTCCAGGCTGCCTATCGTTACCGGCTGGAACAGGTGCTTTAGCTTGGTCATTATTCACTCCGAAACTGGTAAAAAGCCGTTCCCTATCCTAACCCCCTGCTTGTAATGAGATCAATAAGGGCTACCATCCCCTTATCAGAGACCAGACGGTGCTCGGCAACCTTATTTTGATGGGTGTGGTGGGCAGTTCAAGCTCCCGCTTACCGCCAGCCCGCGACATATTTACCAGGTCCACCGTGCCCTTGATCTGTGCTAACTGCTCTTCTCGACCAGAATCAACTATCTCGTCAATGCGATCCAGCATCTCACGAGCAGTGTAGAGACGCTGCGCTGTCGCTTCAGCCATCCCCTTTGAGATAATGCCATACCTTGCCTTGAGGCTGTTAAGTTCAAGCTCCGCCCTGTAGGCACTGGTAACGAGCTGCTCGCGGCTCATCCACTCCGTTTCGTAATTCAGGTGATACTTCCAGCTAGGCGCTTCCAGCGCCTGGCGATGCTCCTCCAGGCTCCGCATCAGCAGGCGATAGCCATAGCGCTCCGGGTTCTCGAAGGCGAGGCTCCCCGGGTCGAGGAAGGGAGCTAGTGGTGCCGTGAACGTGAAGACTCGCTTATCTCGGAATTTATCCATTAAATGGCCACAGTAGTCCACGGTATCCATTACCGATTGCGGGGTCTGCCTGGGCAAGCCAAACATGAAGAAGATGTCCATTCGGCTGCATCCCGCCGCCAGGGCAGACTCAACGGTAGCCTCCAGGGCATCGGTGGAATAGTCCCGCCCACAGGCCTTTCTTATTTCGGGGTCATGGGACTCCGGGGAGATCTCCAGGCAGAAGCCGGGGCAGGCTTCTCCCATCTTTTTTAGCAGCTCCGGCGGAGCGGGGCCGAAGAGCTCCAGGATAAGCTGGTTTTTCGCCCGCTCGCGACTTAGAAGTTCGAGAAGTTGGTAGGCATAGTCCTCACCCGCCTGGAGGATGTCCCCCAGGATGAATATGGGGCCGTTGCTCAAGCGCCCGATGCGCTTTACATCATGGACCACCGCCTCCGGGGTGCGGAAGGCGGGACGCTCCCGGTTGTAGCACTGGCGGAAGGCAGCAGCAGAGCCGCCACAGATAAGACAGTTGTGGGTGCAGCCCCGACAGGTAAGCACTGCGGTAATGGGATAGCGTAGCCAGCGCCGGTAGGGGAGGTAACTGGACAGGTCACGGTAGCGGACTACCGAGCGCACAGTATGGTCGTAGTGGTTAACAAATACATCACTGAGATCATCGGGTACATGTGACAGGGGGTTGTGGTGCACCTCCCCGCCATTATCCCGCCAGGAAAGATTGGGCACTGCGGTCGGTTCTCTGTTACCTATGATGCACTCCATTAACTGGCGAAATGGCTCCTCGGTGGAGTCGCCGCGGAGCACATAATCGATCTCGGGGTAATCGAGAAGCTCCCGGTGATAGTAGGAGGCAGAGAGCCCACCGAGTATCAGTTTGGCCTCCGGGTGGTGCCTTTTCACCATCCGGCTTATCTCGATGGCGCCATGGGCATGGAGCAGCCAGTGGAGGTCGATGCCGAACACGGTTGCGTTCAGGCTCTTTACCAACTTCTCCGCATCGAATTTGGGGCTTAGGAGCATGCGAACCGCCAGGTTGACGATGCGCACCCGGTAACCGGCACGCTCCAGATACTCCGCAATGCTGGTAAAGCCTATAGGATAGAGCTCGAAAATAGGGGAGGAGGGGATGAGGTCACTTGTTGGACCAAAGAGGATCGTCTTCTGGCGAAAGTCATAGACGCTGGGTGGGTGAAGTAAAACTAGGTCAGTATGAGGCACCAGTGATGCTCCTTTGATGGGCGTAGCCTAATGATAACTGACCTCAAGGATTGGGTCAATGGCCTGTGCTCCTCCAGTACATTAGATAAATTATGACTCATCCACCGATAATGCTGAGCGAGGCGAGGAATCTAGACCTCCGCCTGATTGGATAGGTTTCTCGGTAGCTTTGCTCCCTCAGTATGACAGAAATAGAAGGGGCCAGGGTGCCACGGAGATTGTCCAGGGTGTCATTTATCTGCCCGAACGAGAGTATAGCCTTTCTTTCTGATGAGGCATATGTATTATACGGTTGATAGCGATGGATATTAACTGGGAAGGTTCGGTTACGTTAGAGTCTCACTCTAATCTGCCCTCAGTCTCGCTATCCTCTAGGTCGTTTCAGTCGCTGCCCTCTTACTACCTGCTCGGGCCAGCTTTGCTAGCAAGTAGCCAAGCCCATAGAGGAGGATGATGGGGCCAGCAACAAGGGTCTGATTGAGCGGGTCGAAGGTGGGGGTAATAATACCACCGAGGATAAAAGCAATGACAACAGCATACCTCCACTTCCTGCGGATCCACCCTGGGCTAATCACACCGATCTTGCTTAAGAAGAACATTAGTATTGGTATTTCGAACACCACGCCGATCCAGAAGATGAGTCTGGTGACTATGGAAACGTAATTATCCACTGTCCACAACGGCTGTATCTCACCACCGACATAACTTGGAAACGAGTAGTATAGAAAATTTAGCGCCGGTGGCAGGAGTACGAAGTAGCTAAACATGACCCCCACGAAGAAAAGAATAAGCACTCCGGGCAACAGCGTATAAAAATACCCTTTCTCTCTTCGAGTAAGCGCTGGCTTAATGAACATTATGAGCTGGTAGAGCAGAAAAGGCCCTGCGAGGACGAGGCCGCCATAGAGGCTGACTTTCATGTAACTCCCTATTAACCCGGTTACCTCGGTGTAATAAAGCTCAATGCCGGGGAGGGGAGTCATTAAGATGGGGTAGATATACCGTGCTAAGGGGAAACAAATAACGATGCATATGACGACAGCTATTAAGGACTTGAACAGGCGCCCCCGCACTTCATCCAGATGGCTTAAAACTGTGAGTTTTTTCTCTTCTTCCATCGGCCGTGCGGCGTCTCATTGGCCAGCAACCGTGCTATGCCTGTGTCTTCGGTTCCTCCGCCTCGCCCTGTGGAGTCTCATCTTCCTTAGTAGGGGCATCATCTACTTCTTTAGTCAGCGATGATTTAAGATCAATGGCCGCCTTTTTCAGGGAATCCAGGGGATTGTCATCCTTTTTTAAAGGGGTGCCCTCCACTTCCTTGGTCAGCGCCGATGTCAGATCATGGGAAGCCATCTTCAGCCGGCGAAGCAACGTTCCCAGTCTGCCAGCGATCTCAGGCAGCCTTCTCGGACCCAATATCGCTATGATGACAACAAATACTAGAAGTATCTCCCAGAAACCTATACCTAAGAAGCCATCAACCATCCATTACCACCCGCTTAGCCAATCCCTGCAGAGAAGGGACGTCATTTCCTCTCAACTCTTGAGGAGAAGAGGCTATGAGGTTATACCAGAGGCTAACTTTTCTCTTCGCTGGCGGTATCTTTGGTGGGCTCTTCCTTCTTGGACTTAGACTCCATAGATTCCGTGTCCACATCCTCGCCTGCCGACGCCTTACGGAAGCTACGGACGCCCTTGCCAAGAGAGCCCAACGTCTGTGGCAGCTTCCCCACCCCAAAGACGATTAACACGACCACCACTACGATAAGGAACTCCCATCCATGCAGTGGCATACTCCCCTCCTCCAGAGCCTTTTGCGGCCCCTCTTGCTATTTCATGCCAGGGTTAAATCCCCAGCGCTATATCCCAACTCGCACGCCTGTCTATCTAAATCCAGTGTAGCTACCCATTCCAAAGGCAGCAGTACCTCGGATGCTGCCTGGCGCAGATCAATGGCCTTAAGATAGCTCTTACATCGTTCACAAGTATAGACCCGATATTTTCCCTTATCATCGGTAAAGTAAGCCAAGCTCTTCTGCTCCTCGATACCGCAGAAGGGACACTTCAACCGCTGGAACAGCCATTCGGCATCACAGCGAGCGCAGATTAACCACCTGGCCCCTTCCTGCTCTTTAGAGAGGAAGGCAAAGTTCGGCCTACCACCACATATAGGACAATGTCCTCGCCGCCACCCCTTCTGGTTAACTTCCTGTAATAACACACTCGCGTGTGCAGTTAAAAAGGGCTTCAGAGCAGTATGAAGGGCTACATACAACGTATCCTTATCTATTCCCAGCTTCGGCAATGGCTTCCCTTCATACCATGCCCTGGCAGTATCTTCCAAGGGAATTTCGCTCTGTGGATCCACCGAATCAAAGTGCTCGCTGATTACCAAGAGCGCTTCCCTGAATAGGTTTTCCACTTTGGACCAGTCCAGATCCAGGTCGTCGAAGGTCAGTAATGGAGCATGTAGGCTCGTCCGCTCAGCGATAATATCAGGAGACAGTTGTGACTTTTGGACCGTTATCTGCGATTTGGCTTCGGTCTGAATACGCATCAACCGGATATAGAGTTCTATGGGGCCAGGTGGTGAATCCTTCTCCCATTCATCAAGTTTATTCAGTATTTTACTATCGATTTCTCCACTCATATAGCTCTTTATCATACCACGATTCGACCATACCTTTCAAGGGCATGTCGCGCGTTCCAATAGGAGGAATAAAAAGACTCAACCGCCTATACCGATTGAGTCTTTTATTACGTTATATTTGGTTTGTCCTTAGCCTAAAAAGCGCCGAATTATGACCCCTTTTTTACCTTATCATACCACTTCTTGTGGTGCGACTCGGCGTATCTGGCAGAGACCGTCCCCCTCCACATCGACCAGAAGATACCGCGCATCTTGGGATGTAAAGCAGACAGGTAAACGTGAAGAAAGGCGAAGCTCAGCAAGGCGATGAAACCAACATCATGGAAAAAGGCACTCCATAAAAAGGCATCTGCGGAGATGATGCCTTTGAAGAACCACATCAATGCCCCCGTGATAATCATCAACGCACCTGCACTAAGAACCATCAACCACCATAGCTTCTGTCCGGTGTTCATGTGCTCCTGCGGCGGCATACTTTTCTCATCGCCGAAGAAGTAGTAGGAAGGGGCTGCCTGCAGCCACTTGATATCACCCGCCCCCCATTTGAAAGCCTCCCCTATCCCTCTGAGCGCAGCTTTGGGACTACCAAAGAAATATATGACAGCCCAGCCTACCATGATCACTGCGGCGATGCGGTGAAGGAGCCCGCTCACCCCACCGGATGCAGCAGCTCCAAACTGGGGCACAAAGAAGAATAGCCCGGTAATGAACAGCACTATCCAGGTAAACGCGTTCACCCAGTGGAGTATGCGAACCGGCCTGGAATAACGCTCTACCACCTCCTCCCCCGGCGCTGGCGGAGCCCCGAATAAAGAGTGGCTAATGGGGGTCGATTTCGCTTTGCCTTTGGCCGTTGTCATATCACTTGCCCTCGCTTTCGATCTCTATCTTCCTCTTGGCGATAACGTAGTTGAAACCCAGCCCTAGTGCGGCGAGTCCGGCCACGCCCCAACCTATAGGCTGAAGAACGTCCTGCCAGACAGTGGAGGTAGCAGGCACCTTCGGATCCAACGGGAGACCATAAACATCTGGCGAGTCATCAAGGACATACAGTACATGCAGCCCGCCCAGCTCCTCCTCTCCATAGAGGGTGGCATTGCCACCGAGACTGGCTACCCTCGCCTTACCTTCCAATAGCAGCGCTTCCCTGTCGCCATATTGCAGTGCCCCCGTGGGACAGGTCTTGACACAAGCCGGCTCCATATCATTGGTAACACGGTCCTGGCAGAGGGTGCACTTGTTTGCCGTGCGTATGCCGGTTATAGCCCCGCTCCCGCTACGCGGTACATCGAAGGGGCAGGCCTCCACGCAGTAGCCGCAGCCGCTGCATTTACCCTTATCGTAGGCGACAAATCCCATCTCATGGTAATAGAGGGCCTTGGTGGGACAGACGGTAACACAGGCGGCATCGGTGCAGTGCATACAGCTACGCCTGGTGAATAGCCAGCGAAGATTCCCGTTATTTCCAACCTCACGAAACTCCATCTTTATCCAGGTATCCCAGGAAAGGTCAGGGGGGTTCTCATACGTTCCCCGGTTGGTAGTCGATACACCGTGAAGGTCATTCCACTGCTTGCAGGCCACCTGGCAGCCGCGGCATGCCATACATTTACTCGCATCGTATAGAATCGCTTTGTCAGCCATGTTCCTCCTTCCGTTTCAGCTATGCCTTCTTTATATTACACAGGAATGCCTTGAATTCCGGGATCATAGTATTGGCATCACCTACGTGCGGGGTGAGCACGTTAGCGCTGTCACCCCTAGAGAGCCCGGAATATCCCCAGTGCCAAGGCATTCCGACCTGGTGAACTTTTTTACCATTCAACTGAAAGGGCTGGAAGCGCTTGGTCACCAGGGCTATCGCTTCGATCTGACCCCGTGCTGTCTCTATAATGGCCTTGCCTCCATTGGTAATCCCTTTCTCATTTGCCAGCTCCTCGCTTATCTCGACAAACATCTCCGGCTGAAGCTCGACGATCCAGGGCAGGTTGCGGGTCATTTGCCCCGCCTGCCAGTGCTCCACCACACGATAGGTGGTAGCCACGATGGGGTAATCATCCGCTGTACCCTTTTTATCCAGCTCAGAGGCCCAGATCTTGAACGCCGGGTCGTTATGCTGTTTGGACATAATGTTTGCCACAGGGCTTTCCCACGGCTCGTAGTGCTCGGGCAGCGGACCATCAGCCCGCCCCCTGCCGAATATGTTGGCCACCCCTTCCGGCTTCATGATGAAAGCATTGTAGCCATCCTGGTTCATCGGCGCTGCACCACCATCGGGCACATCACCGACCCATTTGCCCTCCTGCCACCAAATTACGGGTTGCTCTTTGTCCCAAGGAACCCCATCTAAATCCACTGAGGCCCGGTTATAGATGATGCGCCGGTTCACAGGCCAGCACCAGGCCCACTTGGGATGAAGGCCAATATCGAACGGTCCCGGTGTCGGGTCGCGGCGGCTGGCACGGTTGCCAGGAATGGGGGCGTCAGGCTCAAGGTCGGGATCCACGACGCTATTACAGTATAGCCAGTTGCCCGATGAGGTAGTGCCGTCATCCTTAAGAGCACCAAAGCTGGCCATCAGCTTGCCGGTAGTCAGGTCGTAGCCATTGACCTCTTTGGCCACCTCTCTGGGATCGGGATCGTCGCCGTAGTTCCAATCCACGGCAGCTATAGCCTCGCTGAGAGGACCACCCTCTGCAGCGTAGAGCTCTCTGACTTTGACCATGATTTTGTTTATGATCGATAGGTCATTCTTGGCATCTTCCGGAGGGTCAATTGCCTTGTATCTCCACTGCATCCAGCGGCCGCTGTTGGTGACGCTTCCCTCCTTCTCATAAGAGCAGGCAGCCGGGAGCATAAAGACCTCGGTCGGTATGTTCGCTGGGGTGACCCCTGGTCTCTTCCAAAAGGCGGCTGACTCCGTCTCCCAGAGATCTACTGCCACCAGCCAATCCAGCTTCTCCAATGCCTTCCGTTCCATATTGGCGTTGGGTCCACCTACCGCCGGGTTCTGCCCCCAGCACATCAGCCCCTTGATGTCACCAGCGTACATGGCCTCAAAGAGCGCTATATGGGAATAGTCATTATATGGCTTAGTGGTCTTTGGCAGGTAGTTGAAGTAAAAATCATTGTCGCTAGTAGCCGCATCACCGTACCATGCCTTGAGCAGGCTTACTATATACTTCTTATAGTTCTTCCACCAGTCGAGGCTCAAGGGATCAGCATTAAATTGGCCAGTGGCCACCGTGGGTCGGTGCCTGTTCACATAGGTATCGAGGTCAACATCCTTGTTCTCAACTTGTGCTAGATAGCCAGGAAGTATGTGGGCCAGGATGCACATATCGGTTGAGCCCTGGACATTGGACTCGCCCCGCATAGCGTTTATCCCGCCCCCGGCGATCCCGATATTACCCAGGAGAAGCTGTAATATGGCGTAGGCGCGGATATTCTGGGTGCCGTAGGTATGCTGGGTGGTGCCCATGGCATACAGGATAGTGCCTGCCTTGCCCGGTGTTCCACTGGCTGCATAGGTCTTACATATCTCCAGATAGGTATCCTTCGGGGTGCCGGTGATGTTGGAAACGGTATCCGCATCGTAGCGGGCGAAGTGCCGCTTCAGGATCTGGAAAACGCAGTTGTTGTCCTTGAGATCAGGATCCCTTTGGGGAATGCCGCTTTTATTCAGTTGATACTGCCAGGCAGACTTGTCATACGTCCGCTTGGCGTTATCGGTTTCATTGTATACGCCCTTGTAACCGCTAAACAGCCCATCCAGCTCATCTGCCCCCTGGAAGTCTGAGTTAATAAGTAACGCGGCATTGGTATATTCTCTAACATAGGTCATGTTGTAGTTATCGGGGTTCGCCTCCATGTCATCGAGCACATACTTGATCATGCCTCCGATGAAGGCAATATCGGTGCCCGACCTCATGGGGGCGTAGATATCAGCCTTGGAGGATGTGCGGGTAAAGCGGGGGTCGACGCTTATCAGCTTGGCCCCTCGGTCCTTGGCCTTTTGCACCCAGCCGAAGCAGGCGGGGTGGTTCTCTGCTGGATTCGAGCCTATGGCCATCATGACATCACTGTTTGCTACATCATTCCAGTGATTGGTCATCGCCCCTCTGCCGAACGACTCTCCCAGAGCCGCTACAGTAGAGGAGTGTCATATACGGGCCTGGTGTTCCACGTATACCACGCCCAAAGTGCGCAGCATCTTTATGAGCAGGTAGCACTCTTCGTTGTCCAGCGCCGCACCGCCCAATGAGGCGATGCCCTCGGTCCGGTTTACCGTGTAGCCCTGATCATCGGTTGCCTTCCAGTTATCCGGGGCATCGCGGGTATCCTTAATCCTTCGCGCGATCTGGCCGATAGTCCAATCCCAGCTCTTCTCCTCCCAACCACTTGCGCCGGGGGCTCGGTACATAGGCTTGGTCAGCCGCCTCTCGTTCAGCTTCCCATCCACCGTCCTCAGCTGGGCCAGGGATGCGCCCTTGGCGCAGGCAGCACCAAGATTGATGGGATGATCGGGATCGCCCTCAATGTTTACGATATTGCCATTATCTGCCTCAATGATAAAGCCGCATCCCGAAGCGTCATAGGGACAAATGGTGGTTATCTCACCGATCTTTTTGTGCAGCGGAATGGGTGAATAACCTAAAACCTTTTTCCAGCCCGCTCCCTTAAACAGAAGAAAGCCAGCAGTGCTGGCACCAGATAGCTTGAGAAAACCCCTTCGAGTTAGCTCCATACGTCACCTCCGAAATTTTTTAACCAAATTTCTATTGCGCTGACTATACTCCACTTTTATGGAAAATACAACGTATCCTTTTATACTCCCGATCCTTGCACCTAGCGCATTAAATCTACATCTCACACTATGAGGACTTATACCCAAAAGCTAGAAAGGCTGATAACAATACTCGGTTTCAATATATATGAAAGGAACTAGTGCTACTGTAATACGTTAATCTTTACTCAGATAAAAATATATTATACCATATGCTGTCAATGCTACCATAAAAAGACATCACAGGCAATTCCTATCATCTATTCAGTTCTCTAGCCCCACCTATCTCTCCCAGACCAAGCCTCTGAGCCAGCAAGATTATACCCTCTTTGGTGCAGAATTGTTTCTCATCGGGGTCGGTAAAAATCCCTCCGTGATCCATTTCGATGATTTTAAGATGAGCCCTAACAGTTCTTTGGTCCATACCGAGTTCGACTGCCAGTCTGGAGATGGAGAAGCAACCGCCATCTCCATCTGCAGACATCTCCATTAGTTTATTAACGATTTTCTCGTGCTTTGTCGTATAATCCCGATAAACTTTACTACTCATGCCCATCCTTCCTAGTTAATTACAATGTAATAGTTTGTTAATTTTTACCAATTCTAGTATATCAGCAGGGATTTGTCAATCCATTTAACTAAGGCTTTGGCAACCTTTCCATAGTATGCCTTATCATCGCTCTTTCACCGGCAAGATCTTCTGGCAATACCGACCCAACACCCTTAGACAATTCAAAATGGCATGGCTCGGGCCTCCTTCGAATTGTCTCAGCAGCGCTCATGGGGACCATTTTACTTCCTGGTTCCCGATAAACCCCACCACATTCAGCCCATCGAGCTCTTATTTAATAGCATCCATCTCAACACTCCTTAATGGTTTCACGGTTGTGGTACACCCCCCCGCTACGGTACTGCTCTCACTTGATTTTATCTGCGAATCCTTTATAGCATTATACTTTACACAGTATTACCTCCAAGAGGCTACCTTTCGTGGTTCCATGGATCGGGCATGGCTGTTTGTTGTAATTCTTGGCGGAAAAACCTCCGTTGGAAGTATAAAGCAACGCTTACAAGGCTGATGAGCACCGGCACTTCCACCAGTGGCCCAATAACCGCGGCGAAGGCCTGCCCCGAGCCGATGCCAAACACCGCTACAGCTACGGCTATAGAAAGCTCAAAATTGTTGCTGGCAGCGGTAAACGCAATGGCGGTGGTCTTGGAGTAGTCTGCTCCAATTTTCTTTCCCATATAGAATGAGATCAAGAACATGAGCACGAAGTATATTAGAAGCGGTATGGCTATGCGGATGACGTCCAGGGGGAGTTCCACTATAATCTCCCCTTTGAGGGAGAACATCACCACTATAGTGAAGAGAAGGGCAATGAGCGTAATAGGGCTTATTTTGGGTATGAACTTGCTCTCATACCATTCCCGTCCTTTGACTCTGATGAGTACGAAGCGTGTCAGCATGCCCCCGAAGAAGGGGATTCCCAGATATATGAAGACGCTCTGTGCGATCTGGGCCATCGTTACGTCCACTGCCGAACCTTCGAGCCCGAAATATCTCGGTAGCACCGTTATAAATACGTAAGCATAAACAGAGTAGAAGAGTATCTGAAAGATAGTATTCAAGGCTACCAGCCCGGCGGCGTATTCGCTGTCCCCTTTTGCTAGCTCGTTCCAAACAATCACCATGGCGATGCAGCGGGCAAGACCTATCATAATCAGGCCGACCATGTAGTCCGGATAGGGCCACAGGAAACCCAGGAACCCAATGGCAAGCAAGAACATGAGCACCGGCCCGATAACCCAGTTCTGGACCAGGGAAAGCCCCAATACACGCCAGTTGCGGAATACCTTGCCCAGTTCTTCGTACCTGACCTTGGCCAGTGGCGGATACATCATCAGGATGAGCCCGACAGCTATCGGAATCGATGTCGTACCCACGCTAAGGCGGTCGAGGAAATCGGCCATCCCGGGGACCAAGTAGCCCAGCCCCACGCCGAATCCCATAGCCAGGAATATCCAGAGCGTGAGGAAACGATTTAGTATTGACAGCCGACGGATAACACTTCCCGATTCCGTGTTACTCAACGCAATCCCCACAAGCAGTGCATGTGCTTTCATCGACCTTTGCTATCATAACGACCGTCCCTTGAACCTCTCCACCGGGCTCTCGCCACCGGTGTCCAAGTGAGACCTGAGCCTCCCTTTTTGAGACCGTAGGACCTTGTCAAAGACCACTTTTTTCAAGAACTTGAGGGCCTCTTTTTCATCGCGGTCGATGATAATCCTCTGAAGCTCAACCAGCTCTTCCTCCTCAATGGCGACCGCTGTCTTCCTGCTTTCAAGCATAACGTGTCTCCTAACTTTGAATCCACAAAACTATGTAGTATATACCCACGCCGATAAAAATCAGCGCTGCAATCCTCCGCATCACTCTCTCTGCTGCAGTGATCTTGTTCAACCACTGAGAAACCTTAGCTACCCCGAAGGATAAGAGAACTGCAAAGAGCAGCACAGGAAGGCCTGTGCCTATTGCAAACACAGCGGGAAACGTGATGCCCCCTGTTGATTTAATCGACAGGGGTATCAAAACACCGAAAAATAGGATCGCGGTATAGGGGCAAAACGCCAGGGCGAAGACAACGCCCATGAGGAACGCCCCAACTCTCCCCCTTTTGGCGACCCTTTCTGCTATAGATGAGAGCCTTCCACTGCCCTGAACGAATGGAATCTTGATAATACCCAGCATGAGAATCCCCACGATGATTAGAAGTGGCCCGAGGAATTGCTCGCCCGAATCCTGAAGTGCTTTGGAAATGCCAGGGATACCTAGACCTGCAAGTATAACCAGGGCGCCAATTGCAGAATATGAGACCATGCGTCCCAGGGTATAGAGGATACCGGAAGTAGCCACATACCTGCGATCCGTGATATTACGGCTAATGTATGCCATCGCAGTAATATTGGTGGCTAGTGGACATGGGCTGATAGCAGCCAGCAACCCTATTAGGAAAGCGGCGATGAAGGGTAAACCACCGCTTTCAATAAAATGGAGGGCGAATCCACTAAAATCCATAAGCTACTACTCCAAACGCTCTGCTATCTCACTCTTTACCAGGTCAACAAACTCCTGGTCATTACCGATCAGAAACCAAATGCCGGTCACTGGTTCAATGTTATCAACGCCGTTTACCACCTTATTCATGTATAGAGATGACGTATAGGCCCCGTATTTGTCAACTATTGCAGCGTTGGCATCATCCTGAACATCGATCAGCATAAATACCAGCTCACCATCTGCCAGCTCATCCGCAAAATACGTATTTATTGTATATTCCACGCCATCACCCGCGTAGGTACAACTATAGCAGCGATTGGTACGGTGGAAGTACACCACCTCTACCCCGTTATCCATGCTGGGCTTTAGAGGAGAGTCCGGGTTTGGCACAGATGAACTGCATGCGCAAAAAACGCCTCCAGCCAGGATTACAATCATTATCAATGTGCAGGACATCGCTTTGGTAAATAAATTCATGTTTCCTCCCTGTTTTCACCTTGATACACTTTTCACCGAGGTCTTACTCTTGTGAGCACAACGTGCCACATTTGCAACCTCAGCACTCGTTCTGTAGACAAACATCCCCCTCGGGGTCGCTGTTAACCCACCACTCACAATCACTATCGTTGGATGGGGTACCTGCCATGAAGTTGGGAACTAGCTTTGTCCATACTATGTCTCCCGGCTGGCCGTCAGCGGTGGGCCACTTCCCATGCTCATCGTGGTAAAGAGTAAGAGCTTCCTGAATGGCATCCCTAGCTTCCTCGCAGGACATGGCAATTGTTGTTGGTAATATTTCTACGAGTTGGATTTCAAAAGTCAGGTCTTCCCCTGCCAGCTGATGGGTGTTCACCATTGTCACTCTCGAACCGGATATATCGATCACCTCGGCTACAATTATAAGGTCGTTTTCTACTCCTATTTCGTATAGCTCACCGACCTGTGGTGGCTCGTCCGGTGGAAATTGGTCTAGGCTCCCCACCACGTCAAGCGGGCCGTATGCTTCATCCGCCGGGATGTGCACAGTTATCGATTCGTCGATGGTCAGCCCGATTACTGCTTGCTCGAAGCTGGGGAGTAACAGCCCATCTCCTATTATGAATTCCAGTGGGTCACCGCCCCGCAATTCGGAGGAATCAAATACAGTGCCATCATCCAATGTGCCTGTGTAGAAAACCTTAACGGTATCACCCTCCTTTGCAGTTACTTCCTCCGTAGAACAAGCTGACATAAATATTGAGCCAATCAGTAGGGCCATTAGCATGAAAACCGATGCAAATCTTGTCATTTTTCCTCCCTTCATATTTAAGGTATTATATCCTATAACGGAACCACCGCAGATTTCGCTTGGGCCACAACAGCCGCCGGAGCAAGGTTGAATAACAACTTCCTCAGCTCCACAGGTGCATTCATCAGAGGAATTGACTGGCTCTATTTAAGTAGCCAAGGGTACACCTCAGTTCCTCTCTTATCGCGGTAAACAGCTCTCTACTTCTCTGCCTTTTGTTCTTTGTCCATAGCGTTAATGATGAACTGGGTGATTTCAGCCTTGTTCGGCACCCGCCCGGAACAGACCGGCTCTTCGTTAAGCACCAGTCCCGGAGTGGTCAAGATGGGATACTCCAGTATCTTATTGATGTCCTTGACCTCTTCGATGCTGGCATCTATCCCCAGTTCCTTTACAACCTCTCTTGTCGTCTTCTCCAGTTGGCTACACTTGGCACATCCCGGCCCGAGAATCTTGATTTGCATTTTTCTACCTCCTCTCTAATTTAATTGGGTTACCAGCCCGAATATGTACCCTGTTATGGTTGCCATCACCACCACCAATGCTATGTATACCAGCGTTTTTTTAATTCCCATAATTTTCCGTATCACCAGCATATTGGGCAGCGATACCGCAGGCCCTGCTAGTAACAGCGCCAGTGCTGGTCCCTTGCCCATGTCAAGGTCCAAAAAGGCCCTTACGATAGGTACCTCGGTAAGGGTGGCAAAGTACATCAGTGCGCCCGAGACAGAGGCAATTAGATTGGCAAGAAGGCTGTTGCCTCCCACCAAGCTTGACACTATCGACTGCGGGACAGCAACTGTAATGATTCCAGCAATGAATACGCCGCCCAGGAGCCACGGCACTATAAGCCTGACGAAGCGAAACGTCTCTTTCATCCACTGCACCAGTTCACCCCTCGCAAACCAGCGCCACAGGATGACGGCAAGAACGGCCATAGCGACACCGGTTGCAATCCAGTTCTTGGAGGCTGCAAAGACCAGGATGGCAACCAGAGTGCCGAGGAATATAATTTGCTGCCACGGCCTTTTGTCATCTGGATTGGCGACCAGCATGTCAAAGGCCTTTGTATCCTTTGTCGTTTCCTCTTTCCGGTAGATAAAGGCCATTATGAGACCAATGCAAACGGCGAACACGATGGCACCGATGGCGCGTCCGATGCCTAAGTCGTAGCCTAAAAGCCGCGCTGTATAGACGATAGCGAGCACGTTGATTGCCGGCGCAGCATATAAAAAAGTAATTGCCGGACCGAGGCCAGCGCCCCGCTTATATATGCTGCCGAACAGTGGAAGCACCGTGCAGGAGCAAACAGCCAGTATTGCGCCTGATACTGAGGCTACGCTATAGGAAAGCCACCTATTAGCTCGCGGCCCAAAATATTTGAGAATCGCTGCCTGAGAAAGGAAAACCGATATAGCCCCGGCTATAAAGAAAGCGGGCACAAGGCACGTTAGGACATGCGCCGATAAGTATTCGCGCAGGGCATCAACCCCACCTTGCAAGAGATCAATAAAAAATTCCATACAATGAACCTATTTCCTTAAATGCGCATTCTTGCATATGTTTTGTATAAAAAAGAGAGCCGTTATCCCACCTCTTATCCAACTGGCCTAACACAACCGGGACCGACACGCTCAGCCTTATTGAGGCGCTCCCTGTCTCGGGCTACCATTTCGTTGGCATCTAGCGCTTTCTCTACAGCTTGAAGAATATCTGAGAAATATTCTCCCGTCGTATCACGGTCTATTGAATACAATGACCACAGGCCATCCTTCCTCAGCTTCAGAAAGCCAGCATCATATAAAGCACTCAGGTTGCGTGAAGCCCTTGTCTGGGAGATCTCCAGCGCCTGCATCACCTCGCAGACACAGCACTCCCTTTCCAGGAGCAGGTTCAGGATCCTGAGCCTGGTCTCATCGGAAAGGGCTTTGAAAGCTTTGGTCAAATCTCGCATGGTCAAACCTCTGTTTAGTTAAACGTTATATGCGCATCTACGCCTATATTTTATATCCACTATACATCTACTGTCAACTCTAGCCGAGCCCTATAATCCTTCAGCACACCAGCCCGTGACACTATGATCAGAAGTTATGGAACCAGCGTTTGGTTTCTACAGAAGGCCAAGCTGATTTGGGGAATATGGTGGACCCGTGATGCCCGGCTAACATCGAGCCTCTTTCTCCGGCCAAACTATATCGCCTATTTGCTGGTACGCAACTATGCTACCGAGGAATCTAGGGTTGCAGGATTTGCTGCGGTGCTGAGGATCGTTGGATTTATCAATGTACCCATAGTCCTTCCAGCATTCAATCTGTGACGAACACAACATACAGCCACACTGATTTTCGAAAGGGGACTTACATCTTCTATGCTCCTAACTTCACCGGTCAGCATTGCTGCCTTCACCACTTTGTACATTGCCTTGATTCTTCAGAATATTTCACTAAAGGGGCCGGGAATCGAGATCAAGCAGGTAAAACATATTAAGAATGAACAAGGGGAGGAGTGAATATGAAAAACCTGAGCTATCTCTTCAGAGCACATATACCATCATCTGGGCTGTTATCTTTGGGTACATGCATCTAATGCGGCGAAAGCAAAGAAGGTTATATAGAGAGATTAAATCGCTCAAAGAGCGCCTGAGCAAGCAAGATTCGAATTAGCGACTCAAGACATTTCGCAGGCGACCCAGCAGAGCCTCTTCCTCTTCCGGGAGGACGGTACGAGGATCGAGAAGCAGAAGGTTATTCTCAATCCGTCCGATGACCAGAGGTGACCCCCTGCGCAGCCTGTCAGCCAACTGCTTAACTTTGCCCCTTCCTCCGATAGCCACCAGGCAAGTGGGCAGGGTGCCACCGGGGAGGCTGCCGCCCCCTACTACGGATTCACCTTCAACTACTGAGGCAGCACCACCGAGTGACTGGCACCATTTCTGGGCTCGCTCCTCTATCTCCTCCAGGGATGCCGAAATCATCCGCCATACCGGGATTTTTACCTCCGCCTCCCCCTTGAGATAGTGGAGCAGGGTGACTGCCAGCCCTGCCAACCTTATCTTGTCGATGCGCACCGCGCGGGCCAGGGGGTGCTTTTGCAGCTTGGCCATAAGTTGGCCCTGGCCCACAATGATACCGGCCTGGGGTCCGCCCAGGAGCTTATCCGCAGAGAACATGGCCAGCCCTACGCCAGCCGCGATGCTCTGCTGCACCGTAGGCTCGGCCTCCAGCCCGAACCTGGCGGTATCCAGGAGGCAGCCGCTGCCTAAGTCATCGAGTACTGAAAGCCGGTATCGCTCCCCCAGCTGAGTCAACTCCTCGATAGCCGCTGACTGGGTAAAACCGACCAATCTGAAGTTACTGGAGTGGACCCGAAGCAAGGCGACGGTTCGTTGGGTGATCGCCTCTTCATAGTCCGACAAATATGTACAGTTGGTTGTCCCTACCTCCACCAGCTTGGCCCCGCTCTGGCGCATAACACTTGGGATACGAAAGCCGCCGCCGATCTCCACCGCCTGCCCCCTGGAGACGATCACCTCCTTGCCCCTAGCCAGGGCACTGAGGGCCAGGAGCACCGCTGAAGCGTTATTGTTTACTACAAGAGCAGCCTCGGCCCCGGTTAGCTGGCACAGCAGGGACTCAATGTGAACCTGGCGGGAGCCCCGCTTCCCACTATCGAGATCGATCTCCAGATTGGTATAGCCCCTGGCACACTCCTCCATAGCTGCCATAGCCTCCCGGCTTAACGGTGCCCTCCCCAGGTTGGTATGCAGGAGAACGCCAGTAGCGTTTATCACCGGGCGCAGGCTGGGCTCTGCCAGAGAAGCGATTCGACTGCAGACCGATCCAACTATCTCGTCAAAAGTCGGGGCAGTTTGGCCCTCGGCGATATCACGGCGCACCTCTTCAAGGTATTGCCGCACCCCCCGGAGCACGAATTCGTGAGAGTATTCCTCTTGAAGGCGGTGTATGCGCTCATCAGAGAGCAACTTATCGACACTGGGAAGGCTACGAAGGCTTTGATCCATTGCGAAGGCAATGTAGCACATCCCGCTAAAGCCTGTCAAACGATATTTCACTGAAGTATTGCGTTAAAATTAACCAGATTTGACAATACTCGTTTCTGTACTCTATAATAATTCATTGAATATAGAGAGCTAACTTGGAGAGGGGGTGAGATCGATGGCGAACCGACGCACATGAGCCGTGAAGCGGCTGAGAGCGTGGCTCTTAAAGACGGGTAAGACCAAGAGAGAAGGAGGGCGTGTTTATGCGCGTTTCACGGCGGTTAACGCCGGGTACATTGATCTTCGCCTCCGCGCTGCTGATAGGTATCCTGGCGGCATTCCTGGTGAAGTGGGGAAACCCACAGAACATGGGAATATGCGTAGGCTGCTTCCTGAGGGATATTTCAGGTTCGCTCGGCCTACATCAAGCGAGTGTTGTACAGTATCTCCGCCCTGAGATCATCGGCTTCGTCTTAGGCAGCTTCATCGCTGCCTATGCCTTCAAGGAATTTCGGTCTAGAGGTGGCTCCGCCCCGCTAGTCCGATTTTTTTTGGGCATGTTCATGATGATCGGGATACTGGTATTCCTCGGCTGCCCGGTGAGGGCACTGCTCCGGCTTGCCGGCGGCGACCTGAATGCTATCACTGGCCTTGCTGGCGTGGCATTCGGCACCTTCGGCGGAGTGCTCCTACTCAAGAGAGGCTTTAGCCTGGGGCGTGCGGTGAAGAGGCCGACGGTAGCAGGGTGGATAATACCGGCGGTTATGGCCGGGCTCCTGATCATGGCGATAGTTCAGCCCGGCTTCCTCATTGAGAGCGAAACGGGTCCCGGCTCAATGCACGCCGCGCTAATCGTCTCCCTGGCGGTGGGCCTGCTGGTAGGCTTCCTTGCCCAGCGGACTAGGATGTGCACTGTTGGAGGCTGGCGCGACCTGTTCCTTGTCAGGGATACCTATTTGTTTAAGGGAATAGTCGGTCTTTTCCTCGGGGCGCTGTTGACAAACCTGATCCTCACCCATGGTTTTGGTGAAAGCCTGTTCAATCTCGGCTTTGAGAATCAGCCAATCGCTCATGCCAACCACCTGTGGAACTTCCTTGGCATGGCACTGGTGGGACTGGCGGCAACCCAGCTCGGCGGCTGCCCCCTGCGCACACTGGTGCTTAGCGGCGAGGGGGATACCGATGCCGGCATGACCGTCCTCGGCCTGCTCGTCGGCGCCGCTATAGCACATAACTTCACTCTGGCCAGTACTTCTGCCGGTCCGTCGGGGCTGGGACCTTGGGCAGTAGTCGCGGGGCTGGTGCTCTGCATAGGCCTCGGATTCCTGCTGCGGGAGAGAAAGACGATACAACGCTAGGAGGCATATATGTCACTTTCAAAATGGAAAAAAAAACCAGCCTTCGAGGGAGGGGGATTGGTTCTGTTCATGGATGTTCAGGCTGCCTTGAAGGCCGAGAAGGTGCTAAAGGGTACAGGGCACGCCGTTAAACTGATCGCCCCTCCCCCGGAACTGCGCAAAGGCTGCGATCTGGCGGTTGAAATAAACCTGGTAGAACAACCGGGCATTGAGCGGGTCTTCGATGAGAACGACGTCTTCTATGTGGAGATCGTTCCTCTTGGAGAGGGGTATTCCGAGCTTCTGGACATCGTACAGGTGACAGATTTCGGGGACTGGGTGATGGTCAAGGCAGGCAACATGAAGCTTACCTTTGACAAGGAGACCGGAGTCATCGTAAACACATCCGGCGGGGGATGCCCCGATATCCCCGTCATGCACACCAAGCTGGTCGATAGAAAGCTCACCGAGGCACCCAAACCTAAGGAGATCGGCTTTACCCTGTGTTCCCTGATGCTGCACCGGGCTTTAGAGGAGAGCCTTCTCATATGGCAGGGGGGTGAGCAACAATGATGCTTATCGCCGGGACGATTCCCGATGAGGGCGTGCCGCTGACTGTTGGTGACGTCAGTATCGAGGACAATTATCTGGCTGTCTTTGGGCACCGGTTTCCCTGCATGCAGGGAACCGGCGCTATGATCAGCGCGGCACTGGCGGTCACTGACTACCTGAAGCTCGACCGGCCCCAGGTTGTTATCGCCGGCGACATCGGCAAGGGTAAAGGGAGCCGGGCAATCTACGAATACCTTATCCAGAATATAAGGACTCTTTCGCCAAGAGTGCTCGCGCTGCACTACTGGCTGCCCGATATGGCCCTAACGAGGAGACTATGCCAGGCCGTCGATAACTGTGAGAGCAGGCCGATCTTAGTCGCCGATGCGGCCTCGATGTATTCCGCCAAGGCAGCGGGGCTGGCTTCATGCTTCGACATCTTTACCCCGGACGCTACTGAAATGGCCTTCCTCGCCGACACCTCAGCCACCCACCCTGCCTATATCGCCAGGCATCTCTTCGATAACGATATCACACAGACACCGAATCTAGTTGCTGCTGCCTACCAGAATAGGGGCGCAGCCAGGTTGCTTCTAGTCAAGGGAGCAGTTGACTACGTGATTCGTGATGGTGAGATTCTGGAAAGGGTGGATGAACCGGATGTGCCTGAGTTGGAGGCTATAGGGGGGACCGGCGACACCATTACCGGCCTGGTCTCCGCTTTCGTCTACGCTGGCCTGGAACCGCATCAAGCAGCCATAATCGCAGCCAAAGCAAACCGTATGGCAGGGAAGTTCGCCCAGCCTACACCGGCAACCAAGGTTAGTGAAATCGTAAAACAGTTCCCCGCTGTGTTTAAGGAATACCTCTGTGAGTGGAGCGGGGTTTGCCTTACACGAGGAGGAAAAAATGACTGAAGTCGATGCCCGCGGGCTATCATGCCCGATGCCGGTAATAAAGACTAAGAACGCCTTGGAAGACATAGAGTCAGGGGACGTGGTAGTCATCGTCAATGACGCTACAGCGCGCGATAACGTTACTCGCCTGGCAAAAAGCAAGGGGTGTGCCATCTCTGTGGAGCGAAAGGGGGATGATTTTTATCTAACCCTGACTAAGGGTTAAAAGGGGCAGAGCAAAGGAACCGAGATTCGTTCCGTGTGAAAAAAGTTGTGCGGCTTCAGCCAAGATGCTATGATGGTTCAACTACCATTCGCACTCCACAATGAAGGGAGGACAATGGACGACCAAGTGAGGCCAAGGCTCACCGAGACCGTTCGCGGCTCCGGCTGAGCTTCCAAGATAGGTCCGTCGGACCTGGATAAAGCATTGTGCGGCCTGCCCCTGGTCGATGACCCGAACCTGCTTGTCGGCCTGGAGAAGGGTGATGATGCTGCAGTGTATAGGCTGAACGATGAGCTGGCCATCATCCAGACCATCGATTTCATTACGCCCATCGTCGATGACCCCTATACCTTCGGGCAGATCGCTGCCGCCAACGCCCTTAGCGATGTCTACACCATGGGGGGCAGGCCCCTCACCGCGATGAATGTTGTCTGCTTCCCCACGAAGAGCCAGGAGATATCGGTGCTCAGGGACATCCTGCGCGGTGGATTCGATAAACTACAGGAGGCAGGGGTTGCCCTTGTTGGTGGGCACAGTGTAGAGGATAACGAACTGAAATACGGGCTATCGGTAACCGGCGTGGTACACCCAGCCAAGATAATCACCAGGGAGGGAGCCGAGATAGGGGATAAGTTGATCCTCACCAAGCCCCTGGGCACGGGACTGGTTAGCACCGCCCTGAAGGGTGGATTGGCAGGAGAGGAGGCTGTGGCGGGAATCGTTAGCTCTATGATTACATTGAACAGAAGGGCATCGGAGCTAATGCTGGAAGCTGAAGTACACGCCTGTACCGATATAACCGGCTACGGTCTCCTGGGGCATGCCTGTGGAATGATAGAGGATGGCCAGTTGGGCATGGAGCTCCATGTGGGGGCCATTCCCCTCTTCCCAGAGGCGAAGGAGTTCGCCCAGATGGGTCTGGCTCCAGCGGGAACACATCGCAACAGGGAGTTTCGCCTTAATATGATAGAGCAGGCTTATGAGATAGGCGATGATATATGGAGCATCCTATTTGACCCCCAAACCTCGGGTGGATTGCTGATCTCGGTCCCGGGTAAAGAGGCTGAGGCGCTACTGCAAAACCTGCACCGGAATGGCATAGAGGATGCTGCCATCATTGGAGCGGTAATAGGCAAACCGAAGGGAAAAATCGTCATCCGGGAGTGAAGTATGTCCTTTGTCCTGGGCACCGCAGGTCATGTCGATCACGGGAAATCGGTTCTGGTTAAGGCCCTCACCGGGATAGACCCGGACCGGCTGCGGGAGGAGAAAGAGAGAGGCCTGACCATCGACCTCGGCTTTGCCTGGTTAGAGCTGCCCAGCGGTCGAGCTGTAGGCATTGTGGACGTCCCCGGACATGAGCACTTCATAAAGAACATGCTCGCCGGTGTTGGAGGCATCGACATCGCCCTGCTCGTTGTCGCCGCCGATGAAGGGGCAATGCCCCAGACCAGGGAGCACCTGGCCATTCTCGACCTGCTGAAGGTTGAAAATGGCATCGTAGTAATCACCAAGAAAGATCTGGTAGACGATGAGCTGCTGGAATTGGTAACACTGGAGCTAAATGAGCTGCTGGCGAGTACAACGCTGTCCCAAGCCCCGATACTCGCCGTCTCCGCACTCACCGGCGAGGGCTTGCCCGAGTTGGTTTCCACCATTGACCTGGTTTTAGATTCGGCCACGCCCAAGCAGGACATCGGCAGACCAAGGCTTCCCATAGACCGTGTCTTTACCATGACTGGTTTTGGCACCGTGGTTACCGGAACCCTGGTCGATGGTTCTTTATCCAAGGGGCAAGAAATAGAGATCCTGCCCTCCGCTCTTACAGCACGTATACGCGGGCTGCAATCACACAAGCAGAAGATCGACACTGCCCCTCCGGGCAGCCGCGTTGCGGCTAACCTGTCCGGTTTGTCTACCGTTGAGCTTGCGCGTGGCGATGTGGTGACCACCCCTGGTTGGCTCCTGCCGACCAGAGCGTTCGACGTCAAGCTACGCCTGCTGCCCTCTGCACCCCGCCCTCTCCCCCATAATGCTACCGTTACCTTTCACCATGGGGCCGCCGAGGTGCTGGGGAAGGTCCGCCTGCTGGAAAGGGACAGGATTGACCCAGGGGAAACAACATGGGCTCAGTTTCTACTTGCTCAGCCCATTGCGGCTGTTAAGGATGACCGATTCATCATTCGCTCCCCCCAGGAGACCCTTGGCGGAGGGCAAATCGTTGGCCCCCGGGCAAAACGACACCGCCGCTTTCGCCCCGATGTCATTGAGAGACTAGCCACCAGGGAGGCGGGCACCGCTGAACAGATAATCCTGGCCATTATACAAGAAGAAGGGCCTCTCGAGCTGGAGAGGTTGCTGTCCCTCTGCAATCTGAGGCAAGGGGAAGCAGAGCAAGCCATAAAATCACTGGCCGCCCAGAAGAATGTTATAGCACTGAGAGACATGGGGCTGCTTTTCTCAGCCCAGGGTTGGGAAAAGCTGTCAAAGCAAGCAGAGCAAGCTGTCCGGAGATACCACCAGCAATTCCCGCTTCGCCACGGCCCTCCTAAAGAGGAACTAAAAGGCAAGCTGAAGACCCGCACCAAGTTCTTTGCCCACATACTGGAGCAGCTTATACAGGAAGGCACTCTAATTGAGGTGGGGCCAATGGTGCGCCTGCCAGAGCACGAGCCTCAGCCAACGCCAAAACAGCAGGCGGAGGTCGACGCTTTCCTGGATAGGCTGACACACAATCCCTACTTGCCGTCCCTCGATCCTCTACCTGAGCCGGACCTCCTCAATCTGCTCATAGAGAAGCGTCTGGTGGTGAAGGTAAGCGATGACGTGATCTTCCTGGCCTCTATCTATGACAAGATGGTGGATGACATAATCGCCGAGATAAAATCACGGGGCAAGGTAACCGTAGCCGAGGTCCGCGACCTTTTCCACACCAGTCGCAAATATGCCCTGGCCCTGATGGAATACCTGGACACGCAAAAATTAACCCGCCGCGTCGGTGATGAGCGGGTGTTAAGGTAGATGATGGCGGGAGCGCATAGGAGTCGAACCTACCGTAGACACCGCATGGTGCCCACCAACGGATTTGAAGTCCGCGGAGTCCACCGGGGCCCGTGTCAATGGTGGGGGTTAATGATGTGGTTACAATTTTGCAACCTGAGGTTGTGTTGGTAAGATAACAGGTTTATCGCATCCTGGGCTATGGGCAGTGCACAGAGAATTATTGTATCAAGCACAGTTCGCAATGTTAGTATTGACAGCATATGCCATTGCAGCTTAGAATCTCGTAGGTATAATTTAAATTCAATTAGGAGGTAATGAGCAATGTGGAAAGTACTAGTCATCGGCATTATGTTGGTATTTTTATTAGCCTTGGCAGGGACTTCTGCTGCCACAACTCAACCCATGGGGGGAGCGTTTGAGACGACGCCAAAGGATTTACCTGTAATGAAACTGCCCGATGATATGAGTGGAGGGCCGACGACGCCTACTGGCAATCCATATGGTGTGCCACCAGGCCAGGATAAAAAGCCAAAACCAGATGACGGTTCAGAGGCTAATAAATGGGCAGTTGTAATTGGTATTTCCAATTACAGAGCTGGTGATTCTCTGTGGAATCCAGCGAATGATGCCAAAGAGATGAAACAGGCGTTGATTGATAATTATGGCTTTCCGGAGAATAACATTAAACTTCTATTGGACAGAAAGGCAACAGCAAGAGCCATCGATAAGGCGATAGACTGGCTAGCTAAGAGCGAGGATGCTGACTCGTCGGTGGTATTTTTCTTTAGTGGTCATGGGTATCGTGCAGCGGATGCTGATAAATGGGATTCCGATGACGAGGTCGATGGTTACGATGAATTGATAGTTACGTATGACAACTATGGCCTCCCAGATGGATGGTTAAAGGGTAAGCTTTCAACCCTAGAATCGCTAAAAATTACACTCGCCTTTGGTTCGTGTCACTCAGGGGGCATGTTCGACGACCCTGATGACCTTCAGGGTGAGGGACGTGTCATTGCAGCTGCATGCAAAGCAGATGAGTATGGTTGGGATTACCTGCAGCTACGTAATACTCTCTGGGGCTATTACTTTGTCGATGAGGGTTTGCTCCAGGGTCTTGCTGACTTAAATGGAGATGGCGTTTCTATCCAAGAAGCCCATGCCTATGCTTATGCTGGAGTGACATCAGTGAGGGATGACTCACACCCACAGATAAGCGACCAGTATTTTGATGAGCTAATCCCTTAATAATATAGAAGCTAGCAATAGACGGGGGGCCACCCATTATCGGGTAGCCCCCCGTAATCCGCTTGGCTAGGCTTGGTACGGCGCATCTCTACAACTTGAGTTTCTGAACTATCTCACCCTGGTTGGGAAACCGGCCAGTTTCACCCTTGGAGAACACGAGCTTATCATCTGCAAAAACATCAAAGATGCCGTTGCTACCGGGGACTAGCTTTGTCTCTACACCAAAGGCATTGCGTAGTTCATCCGCCAGACTGGCGGCAGCGGGCTCATAGTTTCATTGCCTGCAATAATGTATGTCAACTTTCATAATGTACCTCCTGCGGATTCTACCCTCTCCCAATCCGCCTGGCTGGGCTCTTTGCGCCGCTATCTTTTGTGGTTGTGAGCATACTCCTGGGCAGTTAGACTGTCAAGAGGCTACCAACTAAAACCGAACCGAGCCGAATGGCGGTCTACCAATCCGCTTTTCAAATCACACACTAATTGGCAGTTTTGGGGCATACGGTAGTTGAAGTTTGCCATGCTATTGTTTTTAACATTACTCTGTCGCGAATTCTCTAGATGAAAAAAATAGATAGGCGGGGATTAAAACATGACTGGCAAAGATTGTCGAGACCTCACTATGGTGGGGGAACAGCTAAAGATGTAGTTAAATTAGAACAGGCAGCGGGATTTTGGAGCGAGAAGTCTAATATTTTTATTTTTATACGAGGAGTACCTTCTAAAACCTTATTTGAACACTCCGTAGACATATATCCTTTGTGGGGAATATAGTATCTAAACTTAGCATCTGGGCCTTGCACATGAAGCGAACACATAGAGGCAATGCCATGCTCACCCTCGCCAAGCCCCTTCATACCATGATGTACTCTAAATCCAGCCCCTCTGTGGCCTAAATCAGCTACAACATTAGATCTGGATTTGCATTCTCTCAAAGCATCTCGGATACGTTGATTAAATATCTCCCCACATATAAGCACTCCGAGAGCTTCATCACCTATCATTAGTAGACGTACTTCCTTGCACCTCCTGTTATCTACTAACCACTGGTTATCGCTATCGGTTGACCTCTGCCTACCATAATGAATCATCTCTTCAGTTGGACCCCAAGCATATCCATACATAGGGTCAGGCCACCATACCGTAGCCTGCTTTTGTACTTTTACTTTTGTCTTTGACCTATGCTGGGTAGAGTCTTTATTCTCCTCATCTACTCCGAATACTACAGCAATACTTAATCTTTCAGCCTCATTTATAAGGGAATTTGCGATACGTTGTCTTGACTGAGAATCATCACAAGTAAAAAATCCACCAGGCAGCACTAATACATCAGCGCCTAATTCCTTCGCCGCTATTAAGGCCTGCTTCGCAGCTTCCAGCCTCTGTTGATTCTCGGCAGGAGTTTCAGGCCCCTGAGTTCCCACCGTAGTCGCTGCTATTTTCATGTTGTCCTCTCCAAATCCGCCTGGCTGGGCTGTTTAAGTCACTACGTTGTTCGTGAAAGCGATAATACTCCTGCGTTACTAGCCTATCAATGCTGTGGGCAATAACAGAAAGGCCGCCCATTATCGGGTAGCCCCCTACAATGCGGCTGGTTATGCTAATGCTTCTAACTCACATTCCCGCCATCTTGCACCCTAAGACCCTCCTGCGCAGCAGTTATGCCAGAATGCCCGCCCCCTTATCCCGACAGGGCGAATATCGCTGTCACTGCATTAAGGAATCCTCATTGATTAACTAGATAGGCTTATCGAGATAATCTTTTTGCAATTTCAACTACTTGGCTCAGCGAAGCGACAGGATGCACCTTGAAAAAGACGAACGGAACATAGCGTTGCACCATATCGCCAATTTCCTCCTCAGTTCCCTCAGCAACTGCATAGCCGTTGATCTCGCCAACGAATGCCCCCCAATCCTTAGTTAAACCTTTTTGCATATCTTTCTTAACCATATCGAGCAAGGTACCCCATCCGGTCCCTCGCTCTTGAGGACTAATAGGTACTTTCGTCCGGTCTACTTCCCAAAGCATCAGATACTTTCCCATGGCCTTGTTCCTCCTTCTCTGATTAGTCTTCTGGCTTGCACTCGATTCTCAGGCTACGCGATATCATCACCTCCCTCGCTTTATATGCAGTGAGCCAGGGCTGGGCTTCTATACCCCGCTTAAAGGTTTTTAGGCAAAACCGTAGGTCACCATACTTCCTGAGCCGATATTCTTTTTTGTGTGAATCCTCAGTTTTGCCCGTATGTGATTATGGCTATTCTTGGCGCAACATTCCCATTATCAATTTAATTGTAATGGTGAACGGCACTTTTGTCTGTAGAGAAAGTCTGTATTTTTTGTGGGGAAAGTCTGTATATTTTTGTGTGGGGAAAACCCTGACAAAAATGTGGATTTTTGTAGGGAGGGCTTGACACACGTCGATACCGCAGTGCGGGCTGGCAGGCTCAAGGGTGCGGGGAAGCAGGAGCGCAGCCCGCAAGCACCGTGCGTAGCCCTATCGGGCAAGGCAAGGCAACGCTGCCTATATAGTAGTGAAAACTAGGCTGTCAGTGCTGTGGGTAAAAAGATAGGGGGCCACCTATTTTCGGGTAGCCCCTGTTATCTTTCTGTACGCTACCGTGTAGCCTACGCTACTCTCTTCCTCTTAATCAACACTGCAACTGTCATAGCTACCACTATAAGAGCAGCAAGTCCCAGCCACGGTGCTAGTATGCCAATCTTATCCACAGGCTCGACAATCCCGCCAACTGCAACCTGTCTCTCATATGCTCCCACGTCGCAGACGTAGGTGCCATCTATATCCCCGTCCGCCGGCCGTGGTTGCCCCCGCTGGTCGGTGGTTAGGTTACATGAAACAATGCAGGCGTCTATGGCCGGGCTGCCAGTTATTAGAGCGTGGGTCTCTGTGGGACCCCCGTTATCCTGAAGCGGGCCGAGGAGGGGGTCGGGAGCAGGGCTAAGAAGCTCATCTACGATGGATTCGCCGCCGATGTCTAAGTACTCACCGTAGTAGTTCTTATCAACAGCAGCATTATTACCGTATATTATGGTGCATCTTAGCTCTACATACTCCGCCCAACCCGTCCCTTCGTTATAAACGCCACCACCCCAATTCTGTGCAGAGTTATTGCTTACCGTGCAGTTAGTAAGAGTTGTAAGGCCCACGTAGGTATATATGCCACCACCTTCCTTAGCGTTGTTTCCACTCACTGTACAGTTGGTCATATCCACTCGGCCACTATCATTACGAATACCACCACCGTTATCCCCGGCTTCGTTGCCGCTGATGGTGCAGTTGGTCAGCGTCACCTCGTCTTCATTGTTATAAATACCGCCGCCATCGCCAGAGGCGTTGTTTCCGCTGATGGTGCAGTTGGTCATCGTCACCGTGAAATCCGGCCCGACGGTACCAATGCCGCCGCCGTTGCCGTCCCGGGCAGTGTTGCCGCTGACGGTACAATCGGTCATCGTCACGTGACCGCCGTAGTTATAAATGCCGCCTCCGTTATAGGCCTCATTTCCGCTTACGGTGCAGCCGGTCATCGTCAGCTCATCACCATAATCATTAAAGATGCCACCACCATTATTGTCGGCATCGTTTCCGCTTACGGTGCAGCCGGTCATCGTCACATTGCCACTATTATAAATGCCGCCTCCGTCGGGAGCCTCATTTCCAATTATGGTGCAGTTGGTCATCTCAAGCGGGCCATCGTTCCGAATGCCGCCGCCTTCGGTATCGGCCTTGTTATCGCTGACGGTGCAGCCGGTCATCGTCAGCCCATCTCCCGCCCCCCCGTTGTTATAAATGCCACCGCCGAGCATCCCGCTCGCGGCAGTGTTTCCGCTGACGGTGCACTTGGTCAGTGTCACCTCGCCCCCGTCTCTATAAATGCCGCCTCCCCAAAAATTAGCCTCATTCCCACTTATGGTGCAGCCGGTCATCGTGAGATTGCCACCGTTGTTATATAGGCCGCCTCCATTATAAGCCTCATTCCCACTTACGGTGCAGTTGGTCATCGTCACATTGCCGTATTCGTTATATAGACCGCCGCCGTTTGCTGCGGTTGAAACATTGCCATTCCGAATCGTCATGCCGGACATATCGACCGTGGAATTATTTATATAAAACACCCTGCTCATATCCTCACCGTCAACGAAGGTGCTTCCCGCACCTGCACCCCGTAGCGTCAGGGACTTGTTTATTGTAATGTCATGCTCATTGTATTGCCCTGCTGCTATGATGATGGTATCGCCTGCGGATGCGTTCCCGATAGCGCTCTGAATTTTACAGAACGGGTTGCCCACCGTGCCTGTCCCTGGCCCAGGGCAGCTCGTAGCATCAACATACCAAGGCGGTTGTGCAGACACTGTGCCTATTGGAATTATTACCGAGGCCAACGAAAATACAAGTACCAGAGCCACTACCATACTAACCATCCTGGCTTTCATTTTCGCAACATCCTCCCAGTTTGAAATTGAAAGGGTATTAATCCCTGCTAATTATGTGCGCCGTGCGTGATTTCAATCGAAATTAGACCATATCTGATAGAGCCTGTCAATGGCTCTAAGCAGCGGCGGATGGCAACAGGCTGGCGGGCTCAAGATACCGGTTGGCCAGATGGGTAGGCTAGAATATCCTGCTGCTATTAAATTCTGTAGCTATTCAATGACTTTTTCATGTTGATTAGTATACCTATTCAACGCAAAGTTCAACGTGACAGGCTCACCGGTCGAGAATTACCATTCTACCTTCCAGCTCCACCCCCGGCCATAAATATACCCTCGAATATAAACACGTAGCCACTCCAGGGCAAATATGAGCGCTTTAACCTAATTCTAAGCCTGGGGCGACGGTGAGCTGTGCTGTGGCTGGTGAGCATATACACTCTAGCGGGGTGAAATTGCCGGTAAGAAGCTAGGACGTGATTGGGTAGTCCTGAGCTTGGACTATAAAAGGAAGAGGAAGCCGAAGGTTAAGAAAGGAGAGGGCAATGCAAAAAGCTGATCAAACTGCTAAGCAATTCGTTGCGGAAGAGTTTCAAACACCTCCAAATAATTCCGTAAAACCGCTGAAATTAGATTGGCGGGAGCGCATAGGAGTCGAACCTACCGTAGACACCGCAAGGTGCCCACCAACGGATTTGAAGTCCGCGGAGTCCACCGGGGCCCATCCGCTCCCACTATTTATCAAAGCTCTACCTGGGCTTCAGGCAGCGCAATACGCTTCTTAGATGGCTGGACAAGCAAAACCAGAAATGCTTCCGCAAGGTAGGGGTGGACCGCTGGTAACGCAATAAGCGAGCTTTCCCGATACCTAATAGAACATAACATCACCGGCACTCATCCCTAGAAGCCTGATGATCTCACACAAGGCCCCGCCACCATATCCTACTGCATAACAATTCTGGAAGTCGCATTCTGTCACATTATTCACAAACTGTCAAGCATCAAACCAGAGCACATCAAGGTGTCGCCAGAGCTGTAAAGCGATAGCCCTGTCGTACCGCCTCACCTCGGCCAGCGAATCCACTGCCAAAAGGGGTAATCTCAGGCTACTGAGAGAATATCTCATGAAACAGGGAGGATTCAAGTACATTGCCCAAGAGCAGATAAATGAACTTCAGGGCTGGATAAATGCCCGGTGCCAACTTTGCCTGGACCGGGCTAACGAATTTATAGAAAGTGCTCTCGCTTACCAAGGACTGGAAGGAAAAGAAAACGATAACCAACCTCAAGGAGTGAGCAATTCTATGATTGTGCTTTTTTTCACTTTACAAAAAAAATGACATGTTGTATAATGCCAAAAGTTGTTGTAAAATACTGCAGGTTTCCAAATTAACTCGGAGGGGCGATATTTGCTAGGTGACTTCGGTTACATTGGAATTTTCCTCGTTGCTGCTCTTGGTTTTACCGCCTCAATGATCCTAATCCCCGTTACCCTCAGGCTCCTCCACATCGTCCCCCGGAAGCCCAACCCCACAAAGTACACCACCTATGAGTGCGGCATGGAAACGATAGGCAACTCCCGGGTTCAATTCAACTTCCGCTATTATTTCTTTGCCCTGCTCTTTGTAACCTTCGATGTACAGGTGGTCTTTCTCTATCCCTGGGCAGTGGAGCTAAAGCAGCTTAAGCTCTTCGGGCTGGTGGAGATGCTGGCATTCGTACTGATCCTGATGGTCGGTTTTGTCTATGCGTGGAGAAAGGGGGTTCTAAAGTGGAAATAGAGATGCCCTATGTGAGCAGCGAGCTGGATAAGACCGAGGGCGCGGAAATAGAGGCGCTCATCGCAGCTTCAAGGGAGCCCTATCCCGATCCGGTAGCCTGGCTCCATGAGGAGCTTCAGCGCAATGTGCTGCTTACCTCAACCGAGCACGTTATAGACTGGGGGAAGCGCTACTCTGTCTGGCCGGTTCTCCTGGGGCTCGCCTGCTGCGCCTTCGAGATGATCTGTGCTGCTGCTTCGCGCTATGATTTCTCTCGATTCGGCATGGAGGTTTTTCGCTTCTCCCCACGCCAGGCCGACCTGATGCTTGTTGCCGGCACGCTCACCTGGAAGATGGCCCCAGCCCTGAGGCGAATCTATGATCAGATGGCCGAGCCGAAGTGGGTCATAGCTATGGGGGCCTGCACTATCAGCGGTGGGGCATTCCGTGGTTCCTATAGCGTGGTTCCCGGGATAAACCTCATCGTCCCGGTAGACGTCTACATCCCCGGGTGCCCGCCTCGCCCCGAGGGTCTGCTCCACGGATTCATGGAGCTGCATCGCAAGGTCTTGAAAGACAAACTTATAAAGAAAGAAAAGGATGACTAAGCAGCTTTCCGGCCCAGAGGTCGCACAGCAAGTAGGAGGGCGATTCCCCGACGCGATCACTGGTTCCGATGAAACCGCTGTTTTCGTCCGCGGCGAAGCGCTTCTTGAAGTGGCGCGCTTCATCAAAGAGAGCCTCGATCTCGATTACCTCAACAGCATCACCGCCGTCGATTACATCGACTATTTCGAACTGGTATACCTTCTAACCTCGCTAGAAAATAACCATAGCATCATCTTAAAGACGAGGTGCGATGAGCGCGAAAATCCCAGGCTGCCCTCGGTGGTCAGCCTGTGGCAGGGGGCCGATTTTCAGGAGCGCGAGATCTATGACCTCATGGGCATCTCCTTTGAGGGACACCCCAATATGAAGCGAATCTTCCTCTGGGATGGGTTCAAGGGGCATCCTCTGAGGAAGGATTTTGTTATAGACGTGCCGGGCGGTGGGAAAGCGACGTAGCAGGGAGTAAATGACGCTCAAGACCGAGCCAGTCACTATTAATATAGGGCCGCAGCACCCCTCAACCCATGGGGTATTTCGGATGAGGGTCACCTTCGATGGCGAGGTGATCGTCGATATGGAGCCCATCTTTGGCTACCTCCACCGCGGGATCGAGAAGCTCGCAGAGCATAAAACCTACACCCAGAATATCCCCTTTACCGATAGGCTGGACTACCTGGCCTCGATGTCCAATAACTTTGCCTACGTGCTAGCGGTGGAGAAGCTTGCCGGTATCGAGGTCCCCGAGCGGGCAGAATATATCAGAATAATAATGGCCGAGCTTATGCGGATTGCCAGTCACCTCATGGGAGTGGGATTTTTCTTCAACGACATGGGAGCCTTCATGACGCCGGTCCTTTATATGTTACGCGAGCGGGAAAAGATCCTAGACCTCTTTGAGATGGCCTGCGGGCAGCGCCTGACCTATAACTATATGCGCTTCGGCGGGGTTAGCCACGATATCCCCCAGGAGTTTATACCGGCACTGAAGAGGTTTATCGGTGAGATGCCCCGCTATATCGATGAATACGACCAGCTTCTTGCCGAGAACGAGGTGGTACTTGCCCGCGCCAAGGGAGTGGGCATTCTACCAGCGGATAAGGCAATCAACGCTTCGGTCGCCGGCCCGGTGCTGCGTGCCAGCGGGGTAAAGTGGGACCTGCGCAAGGCAGATCCCTACTCTATCTATGACCGGTTCGATTTCGACATCCCTACCGGCACCAATGGCGATAACTACGACCGGTACCGGATTAAGATAGAGGAGATTAAGCAGAGCGTGCGCATTATCGAGCAGGCTATGGAGCAGATTCCCCAAGGGGAGGTACGCACCAGGGTATCGCCGACATTCAAGCCGCCTAAAGGGGAAGCCTACGGCAGGGTGGAGGGCCCCAAGGGAGAGCTGGGCTTTTATCTGGTGAGCGATGGCTCTGCTAAACCCTATCGCTTCAAGGTACGTGCCCCAACACTACTAAACCTCACCGTACTCCGCGATATGATTATCGGACGGATGCTGGCAGATGCCATAATCACCTTTGGCAGCATTGACATCTGTATGGGCGAGGTGGATCGCTAGTGGGCGTTCTCGAGCAGTTCCAGGATTGGCTGCTGGGCTATATCCCCGGTTGGGCAGCATACCTCATACCCGTAGTCATCGCCTTCGCCATCCTCTCCACCTTTATTCTGCTTGTGGTAATGGCCTTTATTTACATCGAGCGGAGAGGGATAGGAAGATTCCAGGTTCGCCAGGGGCCCAATCGAGCAGGCCCACAGGGCATCCTTCAACCGGTAGCAGATGCCATCAAGATACTGCTGAAGGAGGACATCATCCCCATCCTGGGGGACCGCTGGGTTCACTGGCTAGCCCCCATAATAATCTTCACTCCCGTATTAATGATCTTCGCTATCATACCCTGGGGCCACGGTGCTTTCATCGCCGACCTTAATATCGGCATACTTTACATAATAGCGATATCCTCTCTGAGCGTAGTTGGTATTTTCATGGCGGGGTGGGGCTCAAGCAATAAATACTCCCTGCTTGGTGCCATGCGCGCTGTGGCCCAGATGGTAAGCTATGAGATCCCGCTGGTGCTCTCCATCATTGGTGTGCTCATAATAACCGGCTCCATGTCCATGGTGAGTATCGTGGAGGCACAGACCGTGCCCTTCCTTCTGCTCCAACCCTTGGGGTTAATGATCTTCTTCCTGGCAGCAGCCGCAGAGATCAACCGCAGCCCCTTCGACCTCCTGGAGGCAGATTCGGAGATTGTCGCCGGCTTCCATACGGAATACTCCGGAATGAAGTATGGCCTCATTATGCTCGGGGAATACGCTCACGCCTTCGCCGTTTCCGCTATCCTGACCACCCTTTTCCTCGGTGGAGGCAGCGGGCCACTACTACCGGCGGTGTTGTGGTTCATGATTAAGGTGTTACTGGTTTTTGTCACCCTCGTATGGATACGGAGCACCCTGCCCCGGCTCAGGGTGGACCAACTGATGGAGTTTGCCTGGAAGTTCCTCTTCCCACTGGCATTGGCAAATATCTTTATCACCGCGATTGAGGTTATCGTCTGGCCCTCGTTCCCCTGGTGGCTTATGTTCATTAATATCCCCGTCGCCATCATACTCATTATCCTATGGTCAAGTATGTTCAGGGTGTACGGGGAGAGGTTTAGCCTCAGGCATTTCGGCCGTGGCGTTGCCAAGGGGATGGCTCTTACCTTCAGGCATCTTTTACGCAGCCCCATCACGGTACAGTATCCTGAGCAGCGGCTCAATGTTTCCAGGCGGGCACGGGGCCAACGATTTATACGGGATGAGCGCAAACGGGCTCCATGCATTGCGGCGTGCCCTGCCAGCGTGGATGTGCAGGGATATGTCTCTCTTATCACCCAGGGTCGATTTGTTGAAGCGGTTGAGCTCATCAGGCAAACCAATCCCTTCCCCGTCGTCTGCGGGCGGGTCTGCACCCACCCCTGCGAAACGGCCTGCAACCGGGGATCTATGGATAAAGCGGTCGCCATCCGTGAACTAAAGCGCTTCGTGACCGACTATGAAATGAGCGTAGGCAGGGGAGAGATAATGCCGTACCCCCGAACCAAAGACGAGCGGGTAGCGGTTATTGGCTCAGGGCCTGGAGGGTTGACCGCCGCCCGCGATCTGTCGAGGATGGGCTATGGGGTGACCGTCTTCGAAGCGCTCCCGGTCGCCGGCGGGATGATGTCGGTAGGTATTCCGGAGTATCGTTTGCCCAAAGCGGTGCTGCAAAAGGAGATCGATGGAATACTGCAGCTTGGTGTTGAACTGAAGCTGGAAAGCCCCCTAGGCAAAGATGGCCTGACACTGGAATCGCTCAAAGGACAAGGCTATAAAGCCATTATCATGTCCGTGGGTGCCCATGAAAGCATGAAACTGGACATCCCCGGCGAAGACATTGAGGGAGTATATCACGGGGTTTTTTTCCTCAGGGATGTACTCCTGGGCAAAAAGGTCAAGGTGGGAAATAGGGTCGCCATAGTTGGCGGAGGTAATGTGGCCATCGACGCTGCGCGAACCGCCCTCCGCCTCGGCGCCAAGGAGGTAACTATTGTTTACCGCAGGTCGCGGCAGGAGATGCCCGCCGCTGAGGAGGAGATAGAGGATGCGGAGGCCGAGGGGATCAATATCCATTATCTGGCGGCGCCGGTCAGGGTTGTTGAAGATGGAGGGAAGCTGGCAGGCCTGGAGTGCATTCGGATGGAGCTGGGCGAACCCGATGCCAGCGGCAGAAGGCGCCCGGTACCCGTCGATGGGTCGGAATTTATACTCGACATCGACATGCTCATTCCCGCCATCGGTCAGGTCACTGACCTCTCCTGCTTGCCCCATGATCACAAACTTAATATCACAAAGAGAGGGACATTCGAGGTCGACCCCCTCAGCATGGCTGCCAACATATCCGGCGTCTTCGCCTGCGGGGATGCCGTGAGCGGGCCCAAGACTGTGGTTGAGGCTATCGGGGCAGGAACCAAGGCTGCCCTCGCCGTCGACTGCTACCTTCGCGGCGAAAAATTCGGAGAGCTGGAGCCAGTGCTGCCACTAAAGGAGGTAGCTTTCGAGGATCTCGATATCAGCGATGTCGAGAGTAAAGAGAGGGCAAAGGTATCCCACTTACCGGTTAAGGATAGGATCCGCAGCTTCGAGGAGGTAGCCCTCGGCTTTTCAGAAGAGACGGCTATAGAGGAAGCCAACAGGTGCCTCAACTGTGGCTTCTGTGCCTGGTGCCGGCAGTGCGAAAATGCCTGTCCCTACGGGGTTATCAGGATAGTACCCCAGGAGACCCCGGAGGGTACGACCGGAGTGGAAAGGTTTGACATCGACCTCGGAGAATGTATATTCTGCGGCCTGTGCATCGAGGCATGTCCGGCACACCGACTATATCTATCGAGAATATACGAAGCATCCTGTTACCGGCGGGGAGACCTATTACTGGATAAGGAGGGGCTAATACCATCCCCCGAAAAACAGCCGAGTGCCTATGCCCGTCCCGAGATTGAGCCTGCCCTGCCCAAACAGGCCCTTCTACTGGACAATAACCGGGTGGTTGAGGAGGAGAGAGAGAAGGAAAAGGTGACGTGATTGGTTTAGATATTGCCTTCTGGATTCTGGCGGTGGTGAGCGTTAGTGCGGCTCTGGCGGTGGTACTACTGCGCGATGTCTTCCGCGCCGCACTTTTCCTGATGCTATGCTTCCTCACCGTTGCCGGAATCTATATCACCCTGAGTGCCGATTTCCTTGCCGGCGCACAGGTGCTCATCTATGTGGGGGCCATCGGGGTGCTTATCATCTTCGCTATCATGCTTACCAGAGAGAGCCAGCGGGGCAGCCCCTCGGGGCGACTACGGCTCCCTGCCTTACTGATAGGGCTTTTCTTTCTAATAACCATGCTCTTTGTGGTGTTGAATACCGATTGGCATGTCGTCGCTGAGATTCCCACCCAGCCCACCACATCAGCGATCGCAGATGCCCTGTTTAATAAGGTGGATGGCTTCGTCCTTGCCTTCGAAATAGCAGCAGTGCTTCTGCTGGCAGCGATAATCGGGGCTATAGTGCTGGTGAGGGAGAAATAGACGATGTCTGTTGGACTCGAGCATTTCTTGATCCTTTCAGCGGTGCTCTTCTCTATCGGGCTCTATGGCGTTCTGGCAAAGAGAAATGCGGTGATAATCCTGATGAGCATCGAGATAATGCTTGCTGCAGTGAGTATCTCTATGGCGGCTTTCTCCCGGTATAGCCATGTCATCACCGGACAGGTCTTTGTCATCTTTATTATGGTAGTCGCTGCCGCCGAGGTTACGGTTGGTCTGGCGCTTATAATTACCATCTATCGAAGAAAGAAAACTGTGGATGCAGAGAAATTCGATCTAATGAAGTGGTAGTACTATGCCGAATGTAGCAGTTTGGGCCATATTTCTATTGCCGTTCTTCTCCTTCCTCATTATCGCACTGATATTGAGGCCGTTTTTCAATCATAAGCCCCAGTTCAGCGCGTATACTACTATTTTTGCCATAGCGGGCTCTCTCGCACTTTCTATCTGGGCACTAATCTCGGTCAATGGAGCGGAGCATCATGTCCTGACGGACGTCAGCTACCAGTGGTTGTCCATCGGCGATATGGCGATCAATATTGGTATTACGATGGACTCGCTGGCAGCGATAATGGTAGTTGCAGTCAGCACCATAAGCTTACTGGTACAGATATACTCCATAGGTTATATGAAGGGAGACGGGGGACTTGCCCGCTATTTTGCCTTCATGTCGCTTTTCACCGGTTCGATGCTGGGGCTAGTGATGGCCAACAACCTCCTCTTCCTGTTTCTGTTCTGGGAGGGTGTAGGGCTCTGCTCATACCTCCTTATCGGATTCTGGTTCCATAAGCCCGAGGCAGCTAGGGCAGCGATGAAGGCCTTCTTGGTAACCCGTCTCGGTGACTTCGGCTTCCTGGTCGCGGTCATACTCCTCTACGTCAAAACCGGCACATTCGATATCGGGGAACTTCATACGCTCGCCCTTGCGGGGGTACTAGGCGGTTCAACGCTTACCTTAGCGGCTATCGGCATCTTCTCGGGGGCGGTGGGAAAATCGGGCCAGTTCCCACTACATGTATGGCTCCCCGATGCCATGGAGGGCCCGACACCAGTCAGTGCCCTAATCCATGCCGCTACCATGGTAACTGCAGGCGTCTACTTGGTTGCGCGTATGTTCCCCGTGTTCGCATCATCGGAGACAGCGATCACTATAGTGGCCATAATTGGAGGCTTTACCGCAATATTCGCTGCTTCTATGGGTCTGGTGGCGACCGATGTTAAGCGCGTTCTGGCATACTCCACCATCAGCCAGCTCGGCTATATGATGCTGGGACTGGGAGCAGTCGGTATAGGTTATGCCAGCGGTCACTTAGATGAGCATCATGCCCTGGCGCTGGGTGTAGCGGTGGCAATCTTCCATCTGTTCACCCATGCCTTCTTCAAGGCGCTACTCTTCCTGGGAGCAGGCAGCGTCAGCCACGCTACGGGAACCTTCGATATGCGGATGATGGGAGGACTCAGGAAGGTGCAACCCTGGACATATGCCACCTTCGTAATAGGCTCATTGAGCCTTGCCGGGATCTGGCCGCTGGCGGGATTCTGGAGCAAAGAAGGCATCCTGCACGAAGCAAATGCGTACACTCCAGTTTTATTCTGGTTAGCGATGATCACCGTCTTCATGACCGCCTTCTATATGTTCCGCGCAGTATTTCTCACCTTCCATGGAGAGTACCGGGGTGATGTGGAAGGCAGTCATAGCCATGGCCTGCATGAGTCGCCCAAGATTATGATCATCCCACTTGTTATTCTAGCCATATTTGCAGTAATTGCGGGGTGGCTGCCAGTTGGAGATTTCTTAGGGGCGGATGTCCATTTCAGCTTCTTTGGCGCCCTCACCAGCTGGTTGGCCTGGGCGTCGCTCGGTTTTGGAATCGCCGGTATCTTGCTAGCCTATGCCATATACGGAAGGAAGCTAGTGTCAGCGAAATCTATCGGGCAGAGCCTTGGCCCCATCTATACCTTACTCATCCGTAAATACTTCTTTGATGAGCTTTACGAGAGATTCTTCTTGATGAGATTCTTTATAGACGGCATTTCCGCCGCCCTTGAATGGATCGACACATACATTGTTGACGGTGCGGTAAACGGCATCGCCACGGTTACAGTGGCGGGCGGGAGCCTTATGCGGAGGCTAGAAACGGGACAGCTACAGGTCTATGGACTGTCCATATTTGTCGGCATCCTGGCAATCGTAGCTTTCCTGCTCATATTTAGCTAGAAATTAGGAGGAAAGGTTGGATTTTCCTTATCTATCGGTAATAATTTTCCTCCCCCTCATCGGGGCAATAGTCATTGCCCTGCTGGGGGCTAACCACAGGCGTATAAAGCTCACTGCCACTGCCTTTGCCGCGGTATCGTTTATATTGTCGCTGGCTCTCTTCTCCATGTTCGACCGCTCACTTGACGGGCCCCAGTTTGTGGAACAGGTGTCGTGGATCCCGGCAATCGATGTCCAGTACTTTATGGGCGTCGACGGGTTAAGCCTGCCCTTAGTAATCCTTACCACCTTTATCGGCCTCGTCGCAGTGCTTGTATCGTGGAAGATAGACCTCAGGGTCAGGGAATACTTTGCCTGGCTCCTGGTACTGGAAACGGGCATCCTGGGAGTGTTCTGCTCCCTGGATCTTCTCCTATTCTTCATCTTCTGGGAGGTGGAGCTGATACCGATGTATATGCTCATCTCCATCTGGGGCACGGGGAGGAAGGAGTACTCGGCAATCAAGTTCGTCCTCTATACCCTCTTCGGCAGCGCCTTTATGCTTGCCGGCATCCTGCTTCTCTATTTCCAGGCGGGTACCTTCGATATGATAGCGCTGGCGGGAATGGGCCTCGACTCCATCCTCAGCTCAATGATGGCAGCGTCGATATTCTTCCTTATTATCGCTGCCTATGCGATTAAGCTGCCCATTTTCCCCTTACACACATGGCTCCCCGATGCGCATACCGATGCCCCAACCGCGGTGAGCGTAGTGCTCGCCGGAGTGCTCCTCAAGATGGGGGGCTACGGTATGATACGGGTTGCGGTGGGCATATTCCCTGAGACTGCGCATAGCTATGCGCCGTTCTTCATTGTGCTAGCGGTTGTCGGTGTGATTTACGGTGCGGCATTGACGTTGCGGCAGACCGATCTAAAGAGACTGATCGCTTACAGCAGCGTGAGCCATATGGGCTTCGTCCTACTCGGCATTTTTGCCTTATCCCATGTGAGCATGACCGGCGCCGTGCTGCAGATGGTCAGCCACGGCGTCATAACCGGACTCCTATTTGCGTCGGTTGGGCTAGTCTACAGCAAAACGCATGAGCGTAGCATCCCCAAGCTTGGCGGGCTGGTGCGTCAGATGCCGGTAGTCGCGGTCGTCTTCAGCATTGCCGGCCTTGCCGCCTTGGGCCTTCCTGGCACTAGCGGTTTCGCCGCCGAGGTCATAACCTTCATTGGTAGCTTCGGCAGCACCATGGTTTCCGGCATTCAGGTCTACACCATTCTGGCAATTACCGGGGTGGTGCTGGGTGCGGGGTACATCCTGTGGATGCTGCGGCGCGTGTTCTACGGCCCGCCTAGGGATGAATATAATGGTGCACCCGATGCTGACAGGCTGGAAAAGGTGTACACATTCGCCTTTATAGCTTTGATCATGCTCATCGGGCTCTATCCGGCAATACTCACCGATGTTATTAAACCAAGCATTCAGTCAATTCTTGGGGTGTTCAGTGGGTGAGATAAAGGTAGCAGTTGGAGCCGTGATCGGTGATGAGGAGGGGCGGGTCCTGCTAGTAAAGCATGTGCCGGAGAGGAATGGTTTCTGGCAGGGGAAATGGATCTGCCCCGGGGGTACACTGGAATTTGGGAAAGGTATCGAGGAGGGAATAACGAGGGAAGTGAAGGAGGAAACCGATCTCCAGATACAACTGCAGACTCTGCTACCTCCCTTCGAGCGGATCGTAAAGTCGGATAGTGAGACAACGCTTCACGTTATTTACATTGATTCTATAGCACGCTTGATCGGGAGGGAATTCCGACCGGGCAGCGACGTGGGCGAAGGAATCTGGGTTTCACCAGAAGATCTCCCGAAGATATGGGATGATCTGCACGAGGATACCCAGAAGCTACTAAATTTAGCGAAGGTGGTTTAAGGAGCGAGCATTGGATCTTTATCTGTTGTCACCTGAGATAAGCCTCCTGGCCCTGGCTCTGGTTGTGATCCTCCTCGACCTATTCATCAAGGAAAAGTGGATCCTGGGATGGGTGAGCATTATCGGGCTCATCGTGCCTGCCATCTTCGCTCTATCCCTATGGGGTAGAAATGAGACATCCTTCGGCGGCACGCTGGCTGTTGACTATTTCTCTATCTTCTTCTGCCTACTTTTCCTAGGAGTGGCAGCTCTAATACTACTGTCCTCTACTGAGTATGCCCGTAAGTTCAACGCCTTTCGCGCGGAGTACTATGCCCTGGTGCTCTTGGCTACCACGGGGATGATGTTGCTGGCATCAACTAGGGAGCTGATCTCTATCTTCATAGCCCTAGAGTTGACCGGAATATCTCTTTATGTCTTAACCGGCTTTCTCAAGGATCCCAAGTCCAGCGAGGCGGGATTGAAGTACCTGCTCCTGGGTGCAGTGGCCAGCGCGGTGCTGCTATATGGTATGGCGCTTGTCTTCGGGCTAACCGGTACCACCCATCTTGAGGGGATTGCCGCGGCTATTTCATCTCAGAGTCTGTTGGCAAGTCCGGCGCTCCTCATGGGCATCGTTCTACTAGTTGCCGGCTTCGGCTTTAAGATCGCCAGCGTTCCCTTCCAGATGTGGGTCCCCGATGTTTATGAAGGGGCGCCCACACCAATTACCGCTTATCTCTCTGTAGCCAGCAAGGCGGCGGGCTTTGCGATTGTACTGAGGGTCTTCTATGAGGCCTTCGGGGCGGCGAGCGCGGACTGGGGGATGATATTCGCCGTGATTGCTGCCATCACCATGACCGTAGGCAATGTGGTCGCCATCGCCCAGAAGAACATCAAGCGCATGCTGGGGTACTCCAGCATCGCCCAGGCGGGCTATCTTATAATCGGGCTGGCGGCGGTTACCACCCAGGCAAGTAGCGCGCTAATCTTCTTCCTGGCATGCTACGCCCTCACCAATCTTGGGGCGTTTATCGCCATTATTGCCATCTCCAACAAGATCAACAGCGATGAAATCGCTGACTATTCCGGTATGGTGCGGCGGGCCCCGCTATATGCCATAGCCTTGGCGCTCTGCCTCATCTCACTTGCCGGCATCCCGCCTACCGCAGGGTTCATGGCCAAGGTCTATATCTTCAGTGCCGGCGTTAACGCCGAGCTGTTATGGCTGGTTATCATTGCCGTTATTAACTCGGTGATCTCGGCATACTACTATTTGAGGGTAGTACGCGTGATGTTCCTGGGAGAGCCACTATCAGAGGAGAAGGTACATGCCTCAATTGGGCTCCGCGTTGCACTTTCCATCGCCTGCCTCGGGGTGTTAGCGCTCGGTATTTACCCCTGGATGCTGATGAAGTTTGCAGAGACTGCCGCTAGTATCTTTCTCCCTTGACAGCCCTTATGAGCAATGCTAGACTTCCCAGTGCAATTTAGCCTAAAAATCTTTGTTGTTTTGATTAGGTATTGAGAGCAGTTCTTGAAGCGGGTTGGTATTCTCTATCATCCAAAGATCGCTGCTGCCAGGGCTTTTGCCGAGGAGTTGGCAGACTTTTTACCCTCCCTGAATGCGCTTGTTTGGCTCTGTTCTGCCTGGGATGAGGAGAGTGCCGGGGCCCAGATTGAGAGCACGGAGCTAGTCCTCAGCATTGGCGGCGATGGCACTATATTGCGGGCAGCGCGCGCTGTCGCACCTAAGTCCATTCCCATTGTGGGGATAAATCTGGGCAGGCTTGGGTTTATGACCGAGCTTAGCGTTGAGCAGGCTAGGGATGGACTCACTGCCTTACTGGCAGGAGAGGGCTGGGTTGATGAGCGCGCTATGCTCCAGGCAAAACTGCCAGGCAAACGAACATATCATGCCTTAAACGACATTGTCATAGGGCGTGGCGCCATATCCAGGGTAATCTACGTGGAGACCACCATCGATGGTGCTCCTTTAACCACCTACAAGGCGGATGGTGTCATTCTCGCCACTGCAACCGGAAGCACAGGACACTCCCTGGCCGCAGGTGGACCCATCCTCTATCCCCAGTCTAGGGAGATCCTATTAAACCCCATTTCCCCCCACCTCACCTTCGCCAAGGCGGTGGTGCTTCCACCCACAGCCATCGTTGAGCTAAAAGTGCACACCGACCATCAAGCGATGCTCAGCATCGACGGTCAGATTAACCTGTCGCTGGAAAGCGGTGATGAAGTTAAGGTCAACCTCAGCCATCACGTAGCCCGTTTCCTCAGGGTTCAGCCGCGTGGCTATTACTACACCGTCCTGATGGAGAGATTGGTGCCAAAATGAAGGCGGAAAGGGCCCGCATTAGTGACATACCTCATATTCACAAGCTGGTCAATCACTTTGCCGATAAGGGAGAGATGTTGCCCCGCGCCCGGAGCGAGCTCTATGAGAACGTGAGGGACTTTTTCGTGGTACTCGATGACGAACAACTGGTTGCCTGTGCCGCGCTTCATATATTCTGGTCCGATCTGGCAGAGATAAGGGCTGTATCCGTGGTCGAGGGGATGCAGGATCAGGGGGCCGGCACTCTGCTGATTCAGGCTTGCCTTGAAGAGGCGACTAGTATGGGGATGAAGACCATCTTCTGTCTCACCTACAGGCCCGATTTCTTCGAGCACTTTGGCTTTCGACAGGTGGACAAAAAGGAGCTACCGCACAAGATATGGGGGGAGTGTTTTCGCTGCCCCAAGTTCCCCGACTGCGATGAGGTGGCACTAATTTATAAGCCGGAATCTTCGTGCTGATGGATGAGCAAACCCTAGACAGCAGACAAATATATGACGGGCGCCGGGTGAAACTTCGCCTCGATAGGGTGGTGCTCCACGGCGGCAGGGAGACCACCCGGGAGGTGGTAGAGCACCCGGATTGTGTCGCCATTATTGCCCTCGACGCGGATGATAATGTTATCCTGGTACGCCAATTTCGCCAAGCGGCAGCGCAAGAGCTTCTGGAGGTCCCCGCCGGCGTCATCGAACCCGGCGAGGAGCCACTGAAGAGTGCCCTGAGGGAGCTAGCGGAAGAGAGCGGGTATATCGCCGGGAGGATTGAGCGGCTTGGCGGTTTCTACAGCAGCCCGGGATACTCCACCGAGTTTTTGCACCTTTTCCTCGCCACTGAACTCAAGCCCGGTCCCAGCCAGGCCCATGAGGACGAGATTTTGGAGGTGGTACCCATCCCATTGAAACAGGTTCACCGCCTGATTAAATCGGGTGAGATCCGGGATGCCAAGAGCATAGCCGGCCTCTTGGCCCTATCCCTGCACCGGGGGAAGAGCGAAGCATGAGAATTTGCCTCCTTTGCAATAGGGGGAATATGTACAGTGGGGGGCAGGGGATTTATCTCTATTACCTGTCCCGCGAGCTTAAGAAATTGGGGCACGAGGTTCATGTCATTGTCGGTCCTCCCTATCCACATATTGCCGAGGGTATCACGGAGCACCGCCTAAAAAACCTGAACCTCTTCGAGTTCGGATTCCCCAAGAAAGACCCGTTCCAGGTTTTCACCCCGCTCAACCTCTACGAGCTGGCGGCAACCAGGATGGGTATGTTCCCCGAGATGTTCTCATTCAGCATCAGGGCCTACCAGAAACTGTGCCAGCTCCGTCGCCATCTCCACTTCGATATCATTCATGACAATCAGACCCTGGGCTATGGCATGCTTCTGATGAAGGCGTTTAAAATACCTGTGGTGGCTACCGTTCACCACCCCCTACCCATCGACAGAAAGACCGATATCGCCTATATACACAGGGCATGGGAGAGATTCGGCAGGATAATGTTCTACCCGCTGGTAATGCAGCACCTGGTGACCAGAAGAATGGATCGGGTAATCACGGTCTCAGAGAGCGCTGCAGAGGAGACCAGGCGCGCCTTCAAGGTTCCCCGAGAGAAGATAAGGGTGGTCTACAATGGCATCGATACCGAGATGTTCCGGGAGCTGGATGGCAAGCGGAAGGAGAGAGGTCGCCTCCTCGTCGTGGCCAACACCAAGGACCGCAAAAAGGGGGTTATCTACCTGCTTCGCGCCCTTCAGCTACTCCGTGAAGAGATGGATGTGAAATTAACTATCGTAGACCGTGGCGCCCCTGATAACGACTATACACCGGCCCTGGTGGAAAGGTTCGGGCTCGATGGAAGCGTCGAGTTTACCGGGAGACTGCGTGTGGAGGAACTAGTCGAGTGCTACGCAAGAGCCGAGGTGACAGTGGTTCCCTCCTTGTATGAGGGCTTTTGCCTTCCCGCTGCGGAAGCGATGGCCTGTGGCCTTCCCGTGGTCGCCACTACGGCGGGAGCGCTCCCTGAGGTTGTGGAGGACGGGAAGTGCGGCATCTTGGTGCCACCGCGGGACCACCATGCACTGGCTGGAGCACTCAAGCGCCTGCTTGACGACGAATCCCTGCGCCAGGCAATGGGGGAAGCGGGAAGGGAAAGGGTAAAACGCCACTTCACCTGGGAGGAGGCGGCACGGAAAACCCTGGAGGTATACCGGGAGGTAGTTTAGTGCTTACCGTTAATTTTAACCTTTTTAAGATAAGAGACGGCGACAGGTTTTTAGACGTGGGCTGCGGTGATGGCAGGCACAGCTATGAAGCATACCGCCTCAACAATGGCAGTGGCATGACATGCTCTATGGATCTCGACGATTTATGCCTCAGGAAGACCAAGTATGTGCTGGACCATATGGATCAACAGAACGGGTCCAGTGGTAACCGGAACGTGCTTTGCAGTGACGCCCTGAACCTCCCTTTTAAGGACCACTCCTTCAACAGGATTATCTGTGCTGAGGTTATGGAACACGTTAAGGATCCCGATCAGGGTATTCAGGAAATGGTGCGGGTACTCAAGCCTGGGGGACTGCTGGCGGTCACCGTGCCCACCTATGTGCCCGAAAAGGGCTGCTGGATACTGGATTCGGACTACTATAACCATCCCGGCGGCCACGTTAGGATATTCACCGCACGAGGGCTGGTGAGGACACTGCGCCGCCATAACCTGGGGGTTTACGCTATTCGCTATGAACATGCCTTCCATTCTATCTATTGGATCCTGCGCTGCATCTTCGGGCTTAAGAATGAGGATTCAAGGGTTCCCGCGACCTACCTGAGGTTCCTAGAGATGCAGATAACCACCAAGTCCAGGTTTGTTCCCCGGGTAGAACGCATTTTCAACTTCATATTTCCCAAAAGCATCGTTATCTATACCCGAAAGCAAAACAGGGGGAGCTAAAGGTGAAAATATGTCTCCTGTGTTATCGGGGGAATAAATACTGTGGTGGTCAGGGAGTTTATCTCTATTACCTATCTCGCGAGCTTCACCGGCTGGGACATGAAGTTGACATAATCGTTGGCCCGCCCTATCCCGATGTCCCCTGCGGTGTCAGGGCGCACTACCTGGAGAGCCTGAATCTGTACGATCGCAGGCATGACGGGAAAAGCCCCCTGTCCCAGGAAAAACCATTCCACCTGCTCACCCCGTTTAACCTCTACGAGTTCGCCGGTAGCAAGCTGGGCATGTTCCCCGAAATGCTCACCTTCAGCCTTAAGGCATATCTCAAGATAAGGGAACTTCTCGACACCCATCGCTACGATGTCATTCATGATAACCAGTGCCTGGCCTACGGGCTGCTGCTGATGAAGACCCTCCAGATCCCCGTGGTCGCCACCATTCACCACCCCCTCCCAATTGATACCAGGGCCGAACTTGCTCAGGAGACGAGCGTTTGGAAGAAGGTCAGGCAACTCCTTCTCTATCCCCCGCTAATGCAGGGGATCGTTTCTCGCCGCCTTGATATGGTCATCACCGACTCGAATAGCTCGGCGTTTGAGATTGGCCGGGAATTCAGGATACCCGATAGCAAGATTAGGATGGTTTACCCCGGCATCGATACCGATCTATTCCGGAATGTGAATGGGTTTGGTGCGAAGTCCGAAAAGGAGTTGGGCCGACTCATCATGGTCGGCAGAACCAGCGACCGCAAAAAGGGTGTCCTTTTCCTGCTTCAGGCGTTGCGGCTGCTGAAGCAGGAAAATGTGGCGCTTAAACTAACGGTGGTAGACCAGATCGAGACAAATGATACCTATGCCCTCGACCTGGTGAAGGAGTACGGGATCGAGGACATGGTTGACTTCACCGGGAGGGTGACCACAGAGGAACTGGTGAGAGAGTACTCAGCAGCCCAGATCGCCATTACACCCTCCGTTTATGAAGGCTTCGGTCTCCCCGCAGCGGAGGCTATGGCATGCGAGGTTCCGGTAATCGCCACCAGGGCCGGGGCGCTTCCTGAGGTGGTGGGTGAGGATGGGAAGAATGGCATTTTGGTGCCCCCCCAGGATCCCCATGCCTTGGCCAGGGCAATAAAAAGACTCCTGGGGGACGAACAGTTACGCCGAAGGCTGGGTGATGAGGGGAGGAGCAGGGTAACGCAACGCTTCTCCTGGGAGCAGACAGCAAGACAGATTATCGACGTGTATGAAGAGGTCTGCAAGCGCTAATTGCGTCTCGGCGTAACCCTGATAATGATAACATCGCTTAGCGAGGGGAACAGGCAGGCAATCTTATCGAGAGATACCAGGATGGCTGAAGCGACCCACCGGGGGAGCAGGGATAGAAATTTTCCCCAGTAAGGGGCAGTCCAGAGCAGTGACATGCCCCTTACTTTTTTTATCTCGAAATCATCTGCAACTGTCTTTTTCAGTATGGGGCAGTCGAACCTGTAGTTGTGGTCGGCAGGAGGCATCCAGGGATGGATGTCAGACTGTTTACGGTAAAGCCTCTTCACAATAGAGAACCAGTTCCTCCCCAGTCGACAGCTAAGGCTTTCGAAGTTGGCAATAGCGATTATCGCAGCGCCACCAGGCTTTAGTGACTGAGATATATCCGCCATCGTCCTTGGTATGTCGGCGAAGTGGTCCAGCGCCCCCTTGCATATAATCTTATCCAGGGAGTTTCCTTTGAAGGGCAGCGCCTCCCCAATCCCGCGCACAAGGGCGACATCGCTATCTCTCAGGTTGCTTTTAGCCCCGCTCATCATCTTATCTGAGGGATCAATACCTATCGCTCTAACACCCTGCTTGCCTAGCTCCAGAGCATCCACTGCCCGGCCACACCCGATATCCAGTATTATCTCCCCGTTATTGGGGGCAACCATCTCCCGGATTATCTCCGCCATCTTGTCAAAGATAAATGCGGTATCGGGGTGAACCGTCTCCGGGACAACCCCCTCATCACCCCACTCCAGATCAACCTTTAGCTCCATTTGCTCTCCAACCAGGGCGTTATAACAGGTTGAGCCCCTTAACCGAAGGAGCCCATATTTTCAGGATGCCAGCACAAAATCTCACTACCAGATAGATGCTAGGGACATATCTACCAGGGTAATTACCATATCAAGGAAAAACAACCTTAATGGTACGCACTAACTGTCCCTCCTGACCCTGTAAATCTCATCGCCATTTGTCTAGCCTGCTTTTTTCCGGTACATGGCCTTCCCCTCCTCGTATAAATCCCCCCCGTGGGCATCGTTTACCACAGTGGCGGGGAAGTCCTCCACCTCAAGGCGCCTGATTGCTTCTGCCCCCAGGTCATCGTAGGCTACTACCTCAGCCTTCTTTATCGACCTGGCAATGAGAGCACCGGCTCCCCCGATGGCGGCGAGGTACACCCCCTTGTTTTTCACGATAGCTTCCTTTACCTCCGACGAGCGGCTGCCTTTTCCTATCATGACCTTTAGCCCTTCGGCAATGAGGCGCGGAGAATAGGGGTCCATGCGCCCGCTGGTAGTGGGTCCCGCCGCACCGATAACCGCACCCGGCTTAGCCGGGGAGGGGCCCATATAATAAAGGGTCTGACCATGGAAATCGAATGGCGGCTCTTCCCCGCGATCCAGGGCTTCGGTCAGCCGCTTATGAGCAGCATCACGTGCGGTATAAATGACCCCGCTGATTAATACCTGTTCCCCAGATCTTAGATCCTCGATGGTCTTATCATCTAGGGGCGAGGTAATCTTCTTCAACATCGCAATCCTCCATTTCGATGCTCGGTTTATTTTACCGTAAACTCAGGCACCTCTATCTTCGGCTTTATCTCCGTCGGTGCCGGGGCGATAGGGGCAGGCCGTTTCCCCCTTTTTAACCGCAGACTACTAGCCACCATCGCTCGCTTGAGCAGTTGTATGGCTAGTGCCGGATCGACGCCCTTAGGACATGCCTCCGAGCAGGCACCAGCCAGGTGACACAGCCAGATGCCGTGACGCGAGTCGGCTTGGCAGAACCTCTCCCTAGCTCCCGTATCCCTGGTATCAGTGCAGTATCTATATGCCTGGGTTAGCGACTGGGGACCTATAAAAAGATCGTCCCAGGCCACAGTGGGGCAGGCTGACATGCAAAGCCCGCATTTTAGGCAATACGAAAACTGCGCATATGCCTCCAGCTCATCTGTTGATTGTACAGATTCCGCTTCAGTTTCCTCGGCCCCTTCTCCGCCCATTACGTAGGGCTTTATCGACCTGTGCTTCTCGAAGAGGGAAACCAGATCGGGCACCAGGTCCCTGATAATGGGAAAGTTGTGTAGGGACCTTACCGTTATCGTACCCGCACCCAGCTCTTCAACGGGGGTGTGGCAGGCGAGCATAGGGAAACTGTTTACGAGCATGCCGCAGGAGCCACAGATTCCCATGCGGCACGAGCTGCGAAATGAAAGGGTGTTATCCATATTCTCCTTGATGTAGATAAGGCCATCCAGCACCGTCATCCCTTTACGCAGTGGAATGGTGAACTGCTGAAGATAGGGCTTCTGATCTTTGCCGGGGAGGTACCGCTGCACCTTGAAGGTTAACTCTTGCACAAGCTACTCCTTGCTACCTGTTTTTTTCACTCATAGGAAGGCATTTATGGGAATATAGACAGCGTAACCGAAGATCGCCAGCCCTACGACCACCAAGCCCCAGTCCAGCAATCTGGCAGGAGGCTTGGGTATTCTCGATTCTATAATTATGGTTCGAAGTCCATGTATCCCGTGGTAAAGCCCAAATATCAAGAGGAGTACATAGCAGATGAGCCAACCGGCGCTGGCCGCCCTCTCTGAAACCGCTCCCCAATCCGTTTGCTCGCCGCTTCCCAGGTATATGATTACTAAATGCAAACCTACAAGGAAGAAGAGCCCTATACCGGTAATGTACTGTAGAATCTTAAGATTAGTCTCTCTCATAGCGGTCTCCTAGGTCAGAATCACGATTAGAACATATATCACCAGTGCCGCCATCAGCGCCAGCATCATCCAAACCAGGTATCGCTTACGGCGCAGGGCATCGACATAGGGATATACCGGTGTCTTGGGCCTGCCTAGGGTGTACCCCAGGTGTTGCAGTATGAGCCTGCCGCCGTTCAGGGCATGGATGATAAAGGCTGCTGCTACCAGGTATTCGCCCGCCTTGAACCCGGGGTGGCTGAAGATCCCCATGATGTCAGTCCAGCTTTCCACACCCCCCAGGCGGAAGCCATTCATGGCTAGGTGCAGGGTTATATATAGAAGTAAGCCGAGCCCGGTCAGCCTATGCAGGGTGTAGAGATAGCGCTCCAACGTGTAGCGCCCCGCCCATGCCCAACCCTTTATACCCAGACGATTGGGTAAATGCCCGCTCTGGCTACCTGCTGCCTTCATTGCCATTAGTATTTCCTCTCAACCGGTTTCCACATGGTGATATTCACCGGGATATAGTCCAGTCGCGGCCCTTCTGGTGTATAATAAGCCAGGGTATGCCTCTCCCAGTTGACGTCGTCCCGCTTGGGAAAGTCCCGCCTGGAATGCGCCCCCCTGGACTCGGTGCGCGCCAGGGCACCGGCCACGATTACCTCTGCCACATCAACCAGGTTAACCATTTCCAGAACGGCGAGCAGGTTGGTATTATATATCCGACTCTCATCCTTAACCCTTACTTGCCCAACCCTCTTTTTAAGTTCCCTTATCTTTTCCAGAGCCTGTTCCAACTCCGAGCCATCACGATAAACAGCCACATTGTGGTCCATCACTCGTTGCAGTTCCGTGCGTAGGGCAAAGATATCCTCGCTTCCACTGCCACGCCCAATTTGCTCAAACAATCGTTCACTTTGCTCCTGAGCCTTCTGCTGAGGAGCAGGTGGAAGAGACCTCTGACCCATAGCATAACGTGCTGCTTTCTCTCCTGTGATCCTACCCCAGACCAGGCACTCAGCGGTAGAATTGGCGCCCAGGCGATTTGCCCCGTGCAGGGATACACAAGCTGCCTCCCCCGCTGCCCAGATGCCCTCAACAGGTGTCGCCCCGTCAATATCGGTATGGATGCCCCCCATGAAATAGTGAGCCGCCGGCCGAATGGGTATGGGCTGCTCTATGGGGTCGATGAAGGCAAACCTGATGGCAACCTCCCTGATAAGTGGCAATCGCTCATTTATCTTTTGTGCCCCTAGATGGCGCAGGTCAAGATGAACATAGTCCAGGCCATCTGGTCCCGATAAACCTCTACCCTCCAAAATCTCGGTTATCTCAGAGCGGGATACGATATCCCGGGGCGCAGTTTCCATCTTGGAAGGCGCGTACCGCTCCATGAATCTCTCACCTTCACTGTTAATCAGATACCCGCCCTCGCCCCTCGCAGCCTCAGTGATCAGGATACCCGAAGGTATCAACCCAGTTGGGTGAAACTGCACAAACTCCATATCCTTAAGTGGCATACCAGCCCTATAGGCCATAGCCAAACCGTCTCCGGTAGCTGTTAGGGAATAGGTGGTAAATCCAAACATGCGGCAGCCACCACCGGTAGCTATAACAAGGGCTTTACCTCTTATCACAAAAAAATCCCCGGTGGTCAGATCCCAAACCGTTATACCCTGAAAGATGCCATTATCTATCAAAATAGAAGTAACGTAGCATTCATCATAGCGTGTAACGCTGGCATACTGCTGAAGGGTATCGTATAGGGTGTGCATCTCAAAGAAGCCAGTCTTGTCCTCAGCGAAGGTAGCCCGATCGAAGCTGTGCCCCCCGAACGGCCTCTGGTTTATGCGGCCATCAGGACGTCTGGACCAGGGGATACCCCAGCGATCCAGTTGCAGGATCTCCATGGGAGACTCCTCGACGAAACGCCACACCACATCCTGGTCAGCCAGGAAATCGCTCCCCCTTACCGTATCCCAGGCGTGAAGCTCGAGGCTATCGCCCTCTTCCGGGCGCATGACTGCGGCGGTTCCACCCTCGGCGCAGACAGAATGCGAGCGCATTAGCTGCACCCGGGAAACAATGGCTATATCCATCTCGTCACCGCTCACACGGGCAGCTTCAATCGCTGCCCTTAAACCTGCCAGACCAGAACCCAGAATTACTACATCATGAGTAGTTTCTACAGCTACCATTCTACACCCACAAGCTTTTCTTTTAGTATAGCCTTCAACAATCCGAGACTATGGAAAATTTCTACTTTCAGAGAATCGCCTCCTTATGCCTTGCGGCGTGGCAATTCAGGTTCACCGCCACCGGCATCATCGCAATATGCGTCGGAAAGACCTCGGCGTGCACCGCCAGGGCTGTGGTCCTACCACCGAAACCCTGCGGCCCGATGCCCAGGTTATTCACGCGCTCCAGTATTTCCCGCTCCAGCTCAGCCATCTCGGGGTCTGGATTTGGCTCTCCCACCCGGCGCAGCAGTGCCTTTTTCGCCAATATCGTCGCCTTATCTGCCGTCCCACCAATCCCCACGCCGACGACAATCGGTGGACAAGGATTGGAGCCTGCCTCCGCCACCGATTTCACCACGAATTCGATAACCCCCTGACGGCCCTTGGCTGGGGTGAGCATAGCAAGACGGCTCATGTTCTCGCTACCGCCGCCCTTGGGCATGACCGTGATCTTCAAGCAGTCCCCTGGCACCATGTCTAGGTGTATCACAGCGGGGGTGTTATCTTTGGTATTCGCCCTTGCCGAGAAAGGCTGGCTCACTATGGATTTTCTGAGGTAGCCATCCTCATAACCCCGGCGTACCCCCTCTTCAACGGCGGTATAAAGATCGCCACCGGTAACATGGGCATCCTGACCCAGCTCAAGAAATATCACTGCGGTACCACAGTCCTGACATATAGGGATATTCTCATTCGTGGCGATACTGTCATTCTCCAATATCTGATCTAAGACCTGCTGCCCTAAGGTGGATTCCTCCTTCTCCCTAGCCTGCTTAAGCGCCTCTAGGACATCCTCTCCGATATTGAAATTTGCCCGCTGACAGAGGTGTGCCACGGTGTTGACAATATCCGCAACCGATATTTCTCTCATCGTCACTCCAGCTTCATAATAGCTACGAGTTCCTTTACCGCCTCAGCCGAGCGCTTGAGCGCCTCGCTCTCCTCAGGTGTCAGCTTTAATTCAATGATCTGCTCGATCCCACTGGCTCCCAGCTTTGCCGGGACTCCGACGTATGCACCGTTGATGCCGTATTCGCCCTCGAGGTAGGCAGCACAGGGGAGGATCTTCTTTCTATCGAACACTATAGCTTCAACCATCTGGACTGCTGCCGCGGAGGGGGCATAGTAGGCACTTCCTGTCTTGAGCAGGCCAACGATCTCGGCGCCGCCCTTCACAGTGCGTTCCAAGATAGCATCCACTCTATCTTTCGACAGAAGCTCGGTCATTGGGATGCCACCAACGGTAGTCAATCGGGGGATTGCTACCATAGTGTCGCCGTGCCCACCAAGGAGGCATGCAGCAACGTCGTCAACCGACACACCGAGCTCCATTGCGATAAATGTCCTGAGCCTGGATGAATCGAGGATTCCGGACTGCCCCATGACGCGATTCTTGGGGAACTTGCTCACATGAAGCGCCAGCTGCGTCATGGCATCTAGTGGGTTGGTGACCACGATGATGATGCAATTAGGGGAATACTCCACCACGTTCTCGGTAACCTCTTTGATGATCTTCATGTTGGTGAGGATGAGGTCATCGCGGCTCATCCCTGGCTTTCGCGCTATGCCCGAGGTGATGACTACGATATCGGAATCCGCTGTCTCCTCGTAGCCGTTGGTACCGATAATACTGGAGTCGAAGTTCAGGATCGGTCCACTTTGCAGGATATCCAGTGCCTTCCCTTGAGGCAGCCCCTCGATGATGTCCACCATCACCACATCGGCATAGCCCCCCTCCACGATCCGCTGGGCGCAGGTAGCACCCACATTCCCGGCACCAACAACTGTGACCTTATTTCGCATTGCTCTACTCCTTCATTTTTTCGATTACGGCATCAGCAACCTGTGAGGTGCCTACCGCCGTGGGGTCGTTGCGGTCGCGTTTCATATCATAGGTAACCGATTTCCCCTCAGCGATAACCTGGACTATGGCACTCTCCATCCTATCGGCAGCCTCTTTCTCCCCGAGGTGGCGGAGCATCATCACCCCGGAGAGCATCATGGCCATAGGGTTTACCTTGTTCTGACCGGCATATTTAGGGGCGCTGCCATGGGTCGGTTCAAAGACGGAGATATCATTCCCGATATTGGCTCCAGGGGCGATCCCCACCCCACCAATAAGCCCGGCACAAAGCTCGGAGACGATGTCACCATAAAGGTTCGGTAGGACGATAACATCATGGTGCTGAGGGAAACGTACTAGTTGTGAGCACATGCTATCGACCATGTGGGATTCAAACTCAATGTCGGGGTAATCCTTAGCAACCTCGGTTGTGATTGATAAAAAGAGCCCATCGGTTTCCTTCAGGATATTCGCCTTGTGAACTACAGTAACCTTTTTGCGGCCATGGGCTCTGGCATAATCGAAGGCATACTGTGCAATCCTTCGGGTGGCATTGGGGGATATCGCCTTGATGCTAAAGCTCGAATCCGCATTGACCCAGTTTCCGTTTTCCTCAATGAGGCGGGTAAGCTTTATCGCCTCGGGGGTCTGCCTACGGCACTCGATCCCCAGGTAGAGGTCCTCGGTATTTTCTCGCACCACTACAACATCTACATTAGTGTGGATGGAAGGAGCACCGGGGTAGCTCTTGCAGGGGCGGAGGCAAACATAGAGATCCAGCCCCTTCCTTATCGCTACATTGACGCTGCGAAAGCCCGAGCCCACGGGGGTGGTGATCGGGCCTTTCAAGGCTACCTTGTTCCTCCTGATGGAGTCGAGTAGTTCATTGGGAAGTAAAGAGCCATACTTTTCTTGAGCCCTCTCGCCGGCAAACGCTTCCTCCCAGTTGAACTCGATCCCGGTCGCCTCAAGGACCCTTACTGCAGCCTCGGTTACCTCAGGACCGATGCCATCGCCCCTAATTAGTGTAATGGTATATGCCAATATATATCTCCGCGCTAAGATTCAAAGCCACCATGCCTCTTAATATAAGGGATAAGCCCGCCCTCTTTAAGTATCACGAGCATCACATCGGGGAACTTTCCTGTGGTGAGCTCGGTTCCGCTGGTAAGATTCTTCACTGTTCTTCCCGCAAGGTCAACCTCAAGCGTATCGCTATCATTGATCTTTTCAGTGTCGCATATCAATACGGGAAGCCCGATATTGATGGCATTTCTATAAAAGATGCGCGCCGCTGACTTCGCCAGGACAGCAGCCACGCCAGCCATCTTGATTACGATAGCGGCATGCTCCCGGCTTGAGCCAAGCCCGAAGTTCAAACCTGCAACGACGAAATCGCCTGGCTTCACCATTGTACAAAAGCCGGGTTCAACATCTTCAAGGGTGTGCTTTGCCAATTCCGGAAGATTACTCCTAAGATGGAAGTACCTTCCCGGGCAGATGTGATCGGTGGAAATATTATCACCGAATTTAAAGGCTTTTCCCCTTAGCATTTACATTAGCTCCCTGGGGTCGGTGATCTCGCCAGCGATGGCGCTCGCCGCGGCAGTAGCCGGGCTTCCCAAGTAGATATGGGCCTCTGGATTTCCCATGCGCCCCCTGAAATTGCGGTTGGCTGTGGAGAGGCAAGCCTCCCCATCCCCCAGCACTCCCTGGTGTACCCCAACGCATGGGCCACAACTCGGCGGCAGAAGCACCGCCCCAGCCTCAAGGAAGGTCTGGATATATCCAGCGCTAATCGCTTCTTTAAGTACATCCAAAGATGCCGGGGCAACGAGCAGCCTAGTTTTAGGATAACGTCTTTTTCCATTCAGAATTGCGGCCGCTACCGCCAGGTCATCCAGGCGACCGTTGGTACAGGTGCCGATGAAAACCTGGTCGACTTTCGTGCCCGCTAGCTCTCTCGCCAGGGCGATATTATCTACTGCGTGAGGTCTAGACAATGTGGGCTCAAGGCTAGAAGCATCGATGGTGATCACTTGCTCATACATGGCATCATGATCAGGGCACAAAGCGTGAAAAAGAGCACCGCGACCGCGAGATTCAAGATAGGCTTGTGTAGTCCCATCCGTAGGGAAAAGCCCCGTCTTGGCCCCTGCCTCCACTGCCATATTAGCCAGGGTGAAACGACCCGCCATGCTCATATTTGCGATAGCCTCTCCTGAGAACTCCAGCGATTTGTAAGTGGCGCCATCAGCACCAAGGCTCCCGATAAGGTGCAGGGCAAGGTCCTTTGCATATACTCCCTTGGCGAAGCGACCACTTACCTCTACCTTGAAGCTCTCAGGTACCCTGAGCCAGGTCTTTCCTAAAGCAATGGCTATGGCAACATCGGTGGAGCCCATACCAGTGGCAAAAGCCCCTAATGCCCCTGCGGTCACGGTGTGGGAATCAGCGCCGAGGATCACCTCCCCCGGGTTAGCATAGTATTCCAACACCAGCTGGTGGCAAACCCCTTCCCCCACATCGCAAATCTGGACGCCGCTCTTTCGGGCGAACTGACGTAGGGTAATGTGGTCATTGGCAAGCTCTCGTGACGGGCAGGGAGCAGCGTGATCAAGAAAAAGGACTACCCTATCTGGATTGGCTGCCTGCCCAAGGCCGCTCTCTTCAAGTTGCCGCAGCGCTAGAGGGCCAGTGCCATCCTGGAGGAAGGCAAGATCGACCCTGGCGATGATGATATCTCCAGCATGGGCATCGCTCCCTGAATTCTCGCTCAGGATCTTCTCGGCGAGGGTCTTCCCCATAGCGTTAACCAATCACTGCGATGATACCATCTTTGGCCACGCGATCCCCAGGCTTCACCCTCAGCTCCCTAACCGTACCATCGATAGGGGTAGGGAGGACACTCTCCATCTTCATCGCCTCCAGGATCACGATGGTATCTCCTGCCTTAACCGCTTGTCCCAGCGTCACTTCGCATCTGATGATTATTCCGGGCATGGGGGCGAGTACAGCACCCTCAGGAGTCACCGCAGGTGTTTCTCTGGTCTCCTGCGTAGCTACGGGTTCCGCCGGTTTTGGTGGCGCTGCGCTAGCAGCCGGACTATTTATTGCAGGATGCCCACCAGCAGGCTCCACCTCTACCTGGTAATACTCATCACCCACAAATACATTATAAGCCTTAAGCCCCGGCCCCTTTGGCGGAACGGCCTTCTCCGCCTTCTCCTCCAGCTTACCAGCTTTCGCTTTGGCTATAAGTTCATCCTCCCGCTTAACGTCCTCTAAGGTCTTTGGTTTTGTCTCCGGTGGTGGCTCCTCCAACCCATATTTCCATTTCAGAAAGCGCATCCCGGTGGTGGGATAGAGGGCATAGATGAGCACATCGCCATCGTCCCTGGCGATTTCTTTTGTATCCGCCCTAGCCTTCTCCATCTCTGGCTCTAGTATATCTGCAGCGCGGCAGGTGATTGGCTCCTCACCACGCTCATACCCCTTGAGCGCTTTCTTTTGCACCTCAGGGTCGATATTAGCCGGAGGCTTGCCGTAGAGGCCATAGATATAGTCCTTGACCTGGCTGGAGATCATCTTGTATCTGCCCATGAGGACATTTTGCACCGCCTGAATCCCCACGATCTGGCTGGTGGGGGTAACCAGGGGGGGGTTACCCAGCTCCTTCCTGGTCTTGGGAAGCTCAGCATATACCTCATTGATCCTATCCAGTGCATCCGCTTCCTTTAGCTGGGATATCAGGTTAGTAGTCATGCCTCCAGGAATCTGGTGCACCAGCACCCCGGTATCGATGACCGACATCTTGGTGGTACCCAGGAAGTCGCGGTATTTAGGGGCAATGGACTCGATATACTGCCCCAGTTTAAAAAGATAGGCCAGGTTAAGCCCAGTGTCCCGCGGCGTCCCCTCAAGGGCGACCACAATAGGCTCCACCGCTGGCTGGGAAGAGCGTAGGGCAAACGGGGCCAGGGCGGTATCGATAATGTCCACCCCAGCCTCGGCGGCCTTGAGGCAGCTCATAGACGCCATACCGCTGGTATAGTGAGTGTGGAACTGGATTGGTATCTTTATTACCGCCTTGAGGGCGCTAACTAGCTCATAGATGTCATAGGGGGCAGCGAGTCCGGCCATATCCTTGATGCAAATGCTGTCAGCTCCCATATCCTGAATTATAAGCGCTTTCTTGACATAATAATCTATGTTGTAGGTCGGCCCCCCTAATTTCCGCTCAGTGAGGGAGTAACATAATGTACCCTGGATGTGCTTGCCACACTCCTTGATCGCCTTAAAAGGAGCCTCGAAATTACGCTCATCATTCACCGCATCGAAGACGCGAAAGATATCGATGCCTACCTTCGCTGCCTGATGGACGAAAGCGAATACTACATCGTCGGCATAGTGGCGATAGCCCACCAAGTTCTGCCCTCGAAGCAGCATCTGAAGCGGGGTATTAGGCATCAGCCGTTTCAAGAGGCGAGGTCTCTCCCAGGGATCCTCATTGAGAAACCTTGTTGGCACATCGAAAGTAGCTCCACCCCACACCTCCGCAGAATAAAATCCTGCCTTATCCATCTCCGCGGCGATGGCTTCCATATCCTCAGTACGCATCCTAGTTGCCAGCGATGACTGATGCCCATCTCGGAGGGTGGTATCGGTGATTTTAAGCGGGTTCTTCTTCTCCATACGATCTCCTCCTTCTACGGGGGGCTGGGGCGCATATTCTTATTTGCCACGATATACGCATCCTCATCATCTCCGCAAGCCCCCAATATTTCCAATAGCTCATCCTAGGGCGCGGCACTGCGGGCACTGCCAGGGTCTCCTCCTCCTCAAACCGGTCGATGGCCGCCAGGATCGCCGCCATGACCCCCTCTTTTTCATGCATTCTTTCTCACTATAGCGGGATGTTGCCGTGTTTCTTGGGGGGATTTGAGTCCCTCTTATTTTGCAGCATATCCAGTGCCTTTATCAACCTGGGGCGGGTCTCCCTGGGGTCGATCACATCATCGAGATAGCCCCGGGCCGCCGCTATATAGGGATTGGCGAACTTCTCCTTATACTCCGCGACCAGATTCGCTCTGGTCTCCTCGGGGTTCTCCGACTTTCGGATGGCCTCCCTATGTATGATGTTCACCGCACCATCGGGCCCCATAACCGCGATCTCGGCAGTGGGCCAGGCGAAGTTGATGTCGCTCCTGAGGTGCTTGCTGCTCATAGCTACATAGGCACCGCCGTAGGCTTTACGGGTGATCACGGTCACCTTTGGCACTGTGGCCTCGGAGTAGGCATAGAGCAGCTTAGCGCCGTGCCTGATGATCCCACCATATTCCTGATGGACACCGGGCATATACCCTGGGACATCGCAGATGGTGATTATGGGGATGTTAAAGCAATCGAGGAAGCGCACAAACCGGGCAGCCTTGTCGGAGGCATCGATATTGATACACCCCGCCGATATGGAGGGCTGCTGGGCCACGATGCCCACCGAGCGCCCCCCGAGCCGGGCAAATCCAGTAAGGATGTTCGGGGCGAAGTGCTCATGAACCTCCATGAATTGGCCATTATCGAACACCCTCCGGATAACCTCTTTCATATCGTAGGCTTTACTAGCATCCTCGGGTATGATGTGAAGAAGCTCCTCATCTCTCCTATCGGGGTCATCGGCATTTTTCTCAAAGGGAGCTTCCTCCATGTTGTTCTGGGGGAGGTAGGTGAGGAGCTGGCGCACCATCTTCAGGCACTCCTCCTCGTTTGGGGCTACAAAGTGGCAATTCCCGCTCTGGCTGGCATGAACCATCGCCCCTCCCAACTGCTCAAGGGTCACCTCCTCGCCGGTCACCGCCCTGATGACATCGGGGCCGGTGATATACATCTCCCCCATTCCTTGAACCATAAAAATGAAGTCGGTGATCGCCGGAGAGTATACCGCGCCGCCAGCGGCCGGGCCCATGATCACCGATATCTGGGGGATCACCCCCGATGATAGGGTATTTCTGACGAAGATCTCACCATATCCGGCGAGGCTCTCCACCCCCTCCTGAATCCTGGCCCCGCCACAATCCAAAAGGCCAATTAAGGGCGCCCCGTTCTTCACCGCCATGTCCATGACCTTACAGATCTTCTCAGCGGCCACCTCCGATAGCGAGCCCCCGAGGACGGTGAAGTCCTGAGAGAAGATATAAATAAGCCTGCCATCTACCTTGCCGTATCCAATGACCACCGCATCGCCCAGGAACTTCTTATCCCCGAGGCCGAACTCGGTGGCGCGGTGGGTGACGAAGGGGTCCAGCTCCTCGAAGCTGCCCTCATCGATGAGATAGGAGATTCGCTCCCTGGCGGTGAGCTTGCCCTTCTCATGCTGCGCTGCGATGCGCTTTTCGCCCCCACCCAGCTGCGACTCCGCCCTCAGTTTGGCCAGAATTTCCAGCCTTTCTTCAATCGCCATTTCCCCTCCCGACTAGCAGGTTTGTGAAAACGCTCACTTTGTGAAAGCAGTCACATAGTGCATTATATAATGCTAAACCTAAAAATGCAACCAAGTTTACTCGTACGATAGATTAGCGACACGTCGCCTTTCGCCCGCTTTTCCCCGTCATTGCTACGAAAATACACTTATATGTCTGGACGAACCCTACGCACATGTCATTCCCGCGCAGGCGGGAATCTAGACCGACCAGTCTCTGGATTCCTGCTTCCGCAGGAATGACAGCCAAAGCCGGTACAAACATACACCATTTTCATCCTCTGTAGTGCCGCTGGCGAGAGGCATGCTGGATTGCGACCCCGATGTATCGGGGACGGCAATCTCACCTCTAAACTCCCCAGGGCTCTTTCACCACAGAGCTCCCGGGGATGAGAAAAGGGCGAAATCAACCATACTATATATCACATGTCTATCTGAGCGAGATCGTGAAGTTAATCATCCTCACTCCTCCGCCGGGCAATGGAATCCGCTACAAAGAGCAGCTTCCTTGCCCTATTGGCGATAGGAATATCGATCATCTTGCCATCAAGAGAGGTTGAGGCGAAGCCCTGGGCCACAGCGGCCTCAAAGGCGTCAACCACCCTTCTAGCATGGGCTATCTCCTCTGGCGAGGGGCTAAAGATACGGTTCACCGACTCTATCTGGCTGGGGTGAATAAGGAACTTACCCCCAAAGCCAAGCCTTCGAGCGAGCCTGGCCTCATTAACCAGCCCCGCTTCATCCTTGAAGTTATTATAGGGGGTGTCCACTGCGACAACATCGGCCGCCTTGGCGGCGATGACAACCATCGTCCGGGGATAAAGAAGCTCGCTGCCCTCCTCGGTGCGTATCATGCCCGTATCCAAGGTGAAATCCTCAGCACCAAAAGAGATGCCTACAACCCGGGGTGAGGCACTGGCGATCTCGAAGGCGTGGAGCAGCCCCATGGCAGTCTCCACCCAGGGAAGAAGCCTGACATGACCCGCGGCGATCCCTCTTTCTTGTTCCAGAAGCGCAATGATCGCCGCCATCTCTGTTACGTCATGCGCCGTAGCAGGCTTGGGCTGGCTGATACCATCGACCCCGGGGATGATGACAGCCTCTAGATCCTCCCGCGCCAGTCCGCTGGCGAGTGAATTGATACGCACAAAGACCTTTCGCCCTTTTTGCGTCTCCCCTCTCTTCGCCCTCGCCAGCATAGCTAGCGTATCCCTTGCCAGGGCTCTGGCACTAGCTTTCTCTGAAGTGGGCACCGAATCTTCCAGGTCCAAAACGAGCGCATCGACAGGCAGATTCCACACTTTATCAATCATGTTTTGCCGGTTGCCGGGGACAGAGAGTAGAGTTCTAAGCGGCTCCACTTATTACCTCCGTGCTGCTAAAGGCTAGTATGGTGTTTCTGCCAGATAGTTGTCAAGTATTCTCAACGCCACAGGCTTGTGCTAGAATCTGAGGCGATGAGTACCGCTCTTGGCGTTACCGTATGTGGCAATCGGGAGTTCCGCTGGGGTGAGCGAACCTTCATTATGGGGGTGTTGAACCTCACGCCGGATTCCTTCTCCGGCGATGGGCTGGGAGATGACATCGCTGCTGCCCTTGCCCAGGCAAGACGCCTGGTGGCTGAGGGTGCTGACATCCTCGATGTGGGGGGTGAGTCCACCCGTCCCCAATCGTCGCCGGTATCTGCCGAGGAGGAGCTGGCACGGGTGATCCCGGTGATTGAAAAGCTGGCCGGGGAGGTTGCGGTGCCCATCAGCATCGACACCTACAAACCTGAGGTGGCCATGCATGCCCTTGAGGCTGGTGCCAGGATGATCAATGATATCTGGGGCTTAAGGCGTAATCCCTATCTTGCCCAGCTTGCTGCAGAATGGGAGGTACCCCTGGTTATCGCGGCTAACCAGCGGGAAACCACCTACGATCAGATCGTCCCTGAGGTTATTGCTTCCCTGAGTCAGGGAATTGATCTAGCGCGGGACGCGGGGGTGGTCTGGGAGAATATCATCATCGACCCGGGTATCGGCTTCGGCAAGACCCTGGAGGGAAACCTTGAGCTCATCCGGCGGCTGGGCGAGCTCAAGGCGCTAGGACGGCCGATCCTCTTGGGCACGTCGCGCAAATCGATGATCGGGCTGGTATTAAACCTGCCTCCTGAGCAACGTTTGGAGGGGACAGCGGCCACCATCGCCCTGGGCATTGCCGGGGGCGCTGATATAGTGCGGGTGCACGACGTGCTGCAGATGGGACGCGTGGCCCGTATGACCGATGCCATTATCAGGGGAAGGTGAACTTTATATGCAGGTCTACCTTGGCCTCGGTTCCAATTTAGGTGAGCGCCAGGCAAATCTGGCAAGGGCGCTGAAAATCCTTAGCGATAGTGTTCACATAGAGCAGGTCTCCTCCCTCTACGAGACCGAACCCGTGGGACACATCGAGCAGCCCTTATTCCTCAATGCCGTCTGCCGCGCGCAAACGGAGCTAGGCCCCCTGCAACTGCTCTCGCTGATAAAAGGGATCGAAGCCAGCCTGGGGAGAGTGCCGGGCTTCCCCAATGCCCCTCGCTCCATTGACCTTGACATAATACTCTACGGCGACCTGGTTATGGAGACCCCCGAGTTAACCATTCCCCACCCCCGTTTTATGGAGCGAGCCTTCGTGCTAATCCCCCTTCTCGAGATCGCCCCCGATCTCCGCCACCCGGTAAGCGGTGATCGAATAAAGGATATGGCAGCTGTAGTCGAGGGGCAGGATGGGGTGAAAAAGATAGGTGAACTAAAGACTGAAGATGTATGAGATAGACGAAATACTTGCTCTAGTTTCCGAGAGTCTAGCATTCGCCGGCACCTGAGCCGCCTGCGAGTCATGTAAGAGCGAGATAGCAGCATAGACGCAGCCCTGCCGGACGGACTTGGAGGATTGAAACATAAGCTATATAGCTAGAAAACAGAAGGGCCTAAAAACCGTTGAGATCGATGGTATAGGGCTAGTTCTATTTGAACGCAGCAAGCGGGCAAAGCATCTGAACATCTCCGTGAAACCTTTGAGAGGCGTTCGAGTTGCTGTTCCTTATAGACTGTCACTTAAAAAAGCCGAGGAATTTGTTCACGCGAAGTCGGATTGGATAAACAAGCATCTGGAAAGGATAAAACAGTATGAGCGAGAATATGAAGCCAACTCACAGAATGCCCCTGGTATCGACAGGGCAAAAGCGAAAAGAAAACTATCCCGAAGGCTCAAATACCTGGCAGATAAGCACGGGTTTACCTATGAAAGGGCGTTCATCCGAAATCAAAGGACAAGGTGGGGCAGTTGCTCTCAGAAAAACGACATCAGCCTCAATATGAAACTCGTCCGGTTGCCGGATGAATTGATGGATTACGTGATCCTGCATGAGCTTGCCCATACCCGATGCAAGAACCACAGCAGCGAATTCTGGGCCGAGTTGGATAGACTTGTCGGAAACGGGAAGGGTATGGACGCTCAATTGAAAGCATACGGACTGGGATTATTATAATAGCACCATATCCGATCGATTAATTCGCCCAGCCAGGCGTATTTGGGACAACCCGACAGAAAAATGCAACCCAACTTGCATCCGGCCATAGCCTATCATTTCTAGCCTGTTCCCGCGCCGGGCCATTTCACAAGAGTAATTTGCAGTTCTATAATCTGGCCGATCGGAGAAACCCACCAAAAAGGCTTATGCTATATCAACATCAGATGGTACGCTTGCCTAGTCAGGCGAAATGTATCATATATGCCACAGCTATACTTTGCAGATCTTTATCATGGTGCCGTAGTGCTTCGCCTTATATTGCCAGCACAACCTCATGTTGCAATTTTATGACTGTATCACGTAAGCACACCCATCCGGCTACCACGACCGCAGGGCTTACAGTCGCCATTTGACCGCGTATCAGCGAAGTGATAGCCCTTTACCTGCTTGGACGGCTGCGATTCTCCCGGAAAGCCCATTCCCCACAGATGGCCTCCTCAACAGCAAGTCGCTTGCTCTGGTAGAAGACGCTCATCGAGGAGATGGGATATACCCTGATAAGACCTGTTTGACACGACCACTGTAGTTGATGCGGTAAATCCCTGGATAATTAGATTGCGATAGCGGGCTAAGATGAAGAAGAGCAGCACAGGTCTTGATTCCAACATGGGAGGGATGCTATAGTATATGCAGGGCCGGTTAACCGATCTGATATACTCCCTGATAGAGCATAAGGACGAATTTATCCGCTACCACGACGTGCAGTCGATCATCTTCTTCGGTGCCATAACCGCAGCTTGTATTGTCTTTAGCTTCTCGCAGTGGATTCCCGGCCACGTGGGTGTTTTGTTCACCGCTATCATATCGCCTGGGGGACTCTTTGCTTTTTATTATACGGAGCGTGCTCACGGTGAAAGTCTGCCAGGGAAAGCGCTACAGGCTGCCCGTGGCCGGCGACCTGGCCGGGAGATGCTCGCCAGAGCGAGACAAGGTTTAACTGCCAGGGATAGGGCTGTAAAGGCACAGGGCAGAGCGGATCAGGCTACCCCTGATTTCGTCTATGTAGTCGTGAGGCGAAATAGCATATTTGATTGATGGATTGTAATATATGAGTTTTAAAAAGCTGCCAAAACTGCGAATAGGTGATTTGGAAGCTAACCTGGCCATTGTTCAGGGAGGAATGGGCGTTGGTATTTCCTTATCAGGTTTAGCCTCGGCTGTTGCAAATGAGGGTGGTATTGGAGTTATTGCTGCTACTGGGATTGGTTGGCTTGAGCCTGATTCAGGCATAAATTTCAAGGAGGCAAACAAGAGAGCCTTGAGCAAAGAAATAAAAAAGGCAAGGGAGATGACAACGGGCGTTATTGGTGTAAACATAATGGTAGCTCTTTCAGATTCTCATGATCTCGTACAGGTTGCAGTGGATGAAGGCGCAGATTTAGTTTTTCTTGGCGCAGGGCTTCCACTAAGGAATTATAATGCATCGTCGCCGGATAGCTCGAGAAAAGCCACAACCAAGATTGTTCCTATAGTATCTTCTGCAAGAGCGGCCGGAATTATATTTCGATATTGGCAAAGAAACTACAATCATGTGCCTGATGCTGTGGTTCTTGAGGGCCCACTGGCCGGTGGACACCTCGGGTTTAAAAAGTGGCAGATCGATGACCCTGACTATACACTGGAAAAGATACTGCCGGAGGTGATCTCCATTATAAAGCCCTATGAGCAGCATTTTAATAAAAGCATTCCAGTAATCGCCGCAGGCGGCATATACACAGGGGCTGATATTCATAAATTTATCCAGCTAGGTGCTCAGGGAGTGCAGATGGCAACCAGGTTTGTTGCAACTCACGAGTGTGATGCTTCCATAGAATTTAAGGAGGCATATGTAAAATGCAAAAAAGATGATATAATCATAATTGAGAGCCCCGTTGGATTGCCGGGAAGAGCTATACGAAACAGGTTTCTTGAAGATGTGTCATCGGGAGTTAAAAAGCCTTTTAAATGCCCCTGGAAGTGTCTGAAGGCCTGTGATTTTAGAAATGCGCCATACTGCATTGCCCTTGCATTAACCAATGCCAAAAAGGGAAACCTTGAAGAAGGATTTGCTTTTGGGGGAGCCAACGCCTATAGGTCAGATAAAATCACCCCTGTTAAGGAGCTTATAGAGGCTTTATTGGAAGAATATGAAAGGGCAGCATCTGCATAAAATGCTTCGCCTGATACAAGCAGACACGCTTCGGGCTTGCGCCCCCTTGCCCTTTGGGACGTTGCTTCCTCTGGTAGCAACGTCGTATACGCTGTAAACGTCAGGTGAATTTTCAGCATTGATGTCAAAGAGAGAGAGATAGAAAGGAGGTCAAAGTGAACATCTACGCAGGCAACTTGTCACACGAGCTCACCGAGGAGGAATTGCAGGAGGCTTTTAAAGAGTTCGGGGAGATTACATCCGCCAGAATCATCACCGACAGATACAGCGGCGTATCGAGAGGATTCGGATTTGTGGAGATGCCCAGCAAATCTGAAGCCGAGGCTGCGATCGCTGGACTGAACGGCAGGGAGTTGAAAGGACGAGCACTTACCGTTAATGAGGCGCGCCCTCGCACCGAAGGCCCTCGAGGTGGGGAACGGCGCTGATAAACGGTCCTAATTTCTAACAGATTTACAAGAGCCTATTGCACAAAGCAAAAAATTTGAATAAGTTCCCCCACTAGGCTGCTAAAATCGCTATCACAATGGCATGATGGCTCCATTATTAGTCTCAAGATAGGCTTTCCAGTGGGCCTATTCCTCACTGTAATGAGAAGATCCGTGTTTATGCAACAAGCTCATAATAGAGCTTCCCGGGGGGGCTGAGGTTTCACTCGCTTTGGGTGAGAGGAGACTAATACTTCCTTGCGGAAATCCGCGTCACTTCTTGACTACCCCTAGGGGGGGCTGACAGGCTTGGGAAATCGCATTCTCGAACAAGGTACTGAGACGTTTACTTTTACAACAAAGTACTAGCATAGAGTATATATGAGTGCTGGTTGATTAGGTTGCAGGGGTTACAGGGGTTACAGGGATTACAGGCTTTCCACTTCTCGGCCCAAACCCGCTAAAGGTTTTAAAAACTTTCTGTCCACCACACTTCTTGCAAATACCTAGAGCCTCACCATCACTCTGTTCTTTAATAATCCAGTGATGCACACAGGTAATCAGAGGGGGGGAGTCCAGGGTATCAGAAAGCGTCTCACCGTAAGTTAGAGAGTAACAACGTGATTTAAAAATTCTCACACCTTCCTGAATTCCATTATACCACATTTGAAACCAACACCCATAGCGAACTTTTTTGAATATTCGAATATTCAAACGGCTCTGCTTTAACCAAAAAGTCGGTGGGTACCCTGACGTAAGATTGTAAGGCAATATTTTAATGCTGAAAAACATAGCTCATAGATACCCGCTATTTGGGGGATACTTAATTAGTACTAAACATGGAATTCCTCAGGCTTGCTTCTGCTAAGCAGCCGTTTATGCCAGGGCGACCTATCCGCAGTTAGCAGCTTAACCTGGCTTTCGAGGGCTTCTACCTTATTCCGAGGCAACCCCGATCTAATCTGAAAGAGCAATTAACTCACACTATCAAGATAGTGGCGCCTCATAAAACCTCAGGCTATCCTCAAATCTGATAGAGCGCGTATAGCGCACCACTCCAATCAGTAGCAGTCTTGTTGGGTGCGAACGCCCCCGCGACATGGTACAATAGCGCGAGTCATAATCTCTATTGAAAAGTCCATTTCCCAGCATCCGCTAGATAGATGCCCTGAGTTTGAAAATGGGTTATAAAAGTATAAGCGATTATGGAATCATTGGAAATATGCTTTCTGCGGCCCTGGTAGGGATCGACGGCTCCATCGACTGGTGTTGCCTGCCCCAATTCGATTCCCCCAGCGTCTTTGCCGCGATATTGGATGATGAGAGGGGGGGGAGATTTCATATCAGGCCGCAGACGCCTTTTAAGTGCGGCCAAGCCTATCTACCCGATACTAACGTGCTTCAGACCACCTTCCAAACCGCGACAGGCACGGCCACTGTAACCGATTTCATGCCCTGCTACCTAATCTCTGGGCATCGACTGGCCCAATTCCCTGAGATCCATCGCGTGGCGCAGTGCACCGAAGGTGAGGTGTCACTGGAAATTATTTTTGAGCCGAGGCTAGACTACGCTCGAAGTAGGACACGATTAGATATCTCAAAATACGGAGTTACCGCAAATGGAGGGAAAGATACTCTAGCACTCTCCTCTTCGATTCCCTTTGCCACTCATGAAGATAGCGCTGTTAGCCGATTCACTCTTCAACAGGGACAAAAAAATGAGTCTGTCCTGCGATACGGCTCCGATACACCTGTGCCTCCCAGTGCCTATAAATCGGCAGGTAAATTAGAGAGAACCGCGGCATACTGGCAACATCAAACTGAAGGCATGGCCTGTTCGGGCACTTGGCGAGAGGCCATTGTGAGGTCTTATCTGGCCCTGCGCCTGCTGGTTTACTCACCAACAAGTGCCGTTATCGCGGCTCCAACCACATCATTGCCGAATGAAATCGGCGGCGAGCGTAACTGGGACTATCGCTTTTCATGGCTCAGAGATACCTCGCTAACGTTTAATGCATTTCACTGCCTATGGCACAGTGAAAAGGATTCAGGGTTCAGGAAGTGGCTGCTTAATGTATGCCGCAAGGGTGACTCCAGAAACCAGGTTTTCCATAAAATCGATTTTATGGAACCAGTTGATGAACAGGTGCTCGATCATTTTAGGGGATACCGGGACTCCCAGCCGGTACGAATCGGGAATGATGCCTATCGGCAACTTCAACTGGACGTTCCTGGTGAGGTTCTAGAGACCGCCTACAACTACTTCAACATCGGTGGCCACATCGGGCAATGCATCTGGGCACTCCTGGAGAGCTTTGTTAATGACGCGTGCGAGCTGTGGCAGAAACCCGACAGCGGTATCTGGGAGGTAAGGGGTGGCCCATATCATTTTGTGCATTCCAAGCTCATGTGCTGGGTAGCTGTGAACCGGGGAATCAAAATGGCCGAAAAGCTGGGGCACAGGAGAAACCTTGAGCGATGGGGAAGAACTGCCCGGGATATCAAGGATGACATTCTAACCAGGGGCTGGAACTCACAGCGGCGGGCTTTTACACAGCACTACGATACATTAGCTATGGACGCGAGTAATCTCCGCATGCCTCTCTACGGCTTCTTACCCATCTCTGACGAGCGGATAATGTCCACTATCGAACGCACCGTTGAAGAGCTGAGTTTAAATGGCCTTTTGTTCCGATATAGAGCCGACGAGATCGATGATGGACACAGCGGGTCGGAGGGAGCGTTCTTGTCGTGCTCCTTCTGGTTAGCGAGGGATTTGCTCCGGATGGGAAGGCTAGAAGATGCTGTCGCTATGTATCAAAGATTACTTGGCTACGGCAATCATATCGGGCTTTTTTCAGAAATGGCCGACCCAACTTCCGGAGAAGCCCTGGGTAATTTCCCTCAGGCCCTTACTCATCTAGAGGTAATCACCACTGGACTGGAGCTACTCCAAGCCATGCAAGGTAAAAACACTGCAGCAGGCAGATCGCCAGCATGACGCCGTGTAGCAGCATATCATCTCGCTAGCACAACCTCTCTTTACGGAGCTATGTTATAATTGGTAAAGATAGGGAAGGAGGACGCTGTGTTCGTTATAGAAGTACGGGAGCACTTTGATGCGGCGCACGCATTGAGGGGCTACCGGGGGAAATGCGAGAACCTTCACGGGCACCGCTTTGAGGTGATGGTAACGCTGCAGGCACAGGAGCTGGACCAGATCGGCTTGGCCTACGATTTTACGGTGCTCAAGCGGCACCTCAGGGAGATACTGGCAAGCTTTGACCACGTGTGTCTTAACGATGTACCACCCTTCGACCGTATAAACCCCTCCTCAGAGAACATCGCCACCACAATATATGAGGAGTTCCAGAAAAGGGAACTCCCCATCTCAAGCATCCAGGTCTGCGAATCTGCAGACTCCTGCGTTATCTACATGCCGGGTAAATAGGTTTAGGTCCTGGACTCTGATTCCTCGATGACCTCCGGCGGGATCTCGATCGCGGTCACTGCCATGATCCATCCGATCCAGAACCCCAGCGCCAGCACCACGAAAAAGCCAATGATTACCGGAACCGCAATGGCCCAGACGACCAGTTCGTGCTGCAGGACTATCCCGGCGATGAAGGCACACCCTGCCAGAACGGTTCCCAGGCAAATCAGCACACCAACTACGCGAGACTTCTGCATGTTACCTCCTATAATTTAGGTACGAAGCTCCGGCGGGAGTAGATTTGGGATAGTATCTTCTATGGGATAGGTTACCGAGCAACTTTCGCAATACAGTGAGCCCTTGACTATCTCTTGCTCATCCTCCTCCTCGACGGTAAGTTTCAGGTCCCCCTTACACAGCGGGCAGGCGAGGATCTCCATAAGCTCTCGTTTCATCATCCCTCCTTATCATCGAATAGAATTCTACCTCACTACCTTCACATCGTCAATATCGTATACTTGTACAGTACATTAGTGACACAAAATCGCCAGACCATTGCCGCTGTCATTGCGACCCCGATTTATCGGGGTCGCAATGATGGGTAAAAGAGCGCCTTAAAAGTACACTAGGGTATCACCCATCTATCTGAACGAGATCAATAGCGGCCGCTTCGCCTTGACAGCGCTCCTCCTCTCCGAATAGAATGCTTGAGAGCCAGTGAAGGGGTGGCATCTGTGAAAAAGACTAGGATTTGCGAATTGCTGGGTATAGAGTACCCAATAATACAAGGGGGGATGACCTGGATTGCCAACGCAGAGCTGGCCGCTGCCGTCTCCAGTGCTGGAGGGCTGGGCCTAATCAGCCCCAACGCTTCTATGAGGCTGGAGGATGATCTGTTAGCGAACCTGAGGAGCCAGATAAGGACGGCGAAAAGGCTCACCGATAAGCCCTTCGGGGTGAACCTTGTGGTGCAGATCCCGGGGATTGAGGATCTGATCGGTGTAGTAATTGAAGAGGGGATAAAGGTGGTAACTACCTCCGCGGGCAACCCTGCCATCTATACCCCCCTCCTGAAGGAAGCCGGGATGACGGTGCTTCACCTGGTAGCCTCCGTAAGACAGGCTAGAAGCGCGGAAAGAAGCGGGGTGGATGCGGTGATTGCTGAGGGCTATGAGGCCGGCGGGCACAACGGCTTGGATGAGATTCCCACCCTGGTCCTCGTCCCCCAGGTGGTGGATGCGGTGAGCATCCCGGTGGTTGCCGCCGGCGGCATCGCCGACGCGCGCGGCTTCGCCGCTGCCCTGGCCCTAGGGGCGGAGGGGGTACAGATGGGCACCCGCTTTATCGCCACCCACGAATGCATCGCTCACGGCAACTTCAAGGATGGTATCATAAACGCTACTGACACCGGGACAATGGTCACCGGCAGAAGGCTTGCCCCCACACGGGGGCTCAAAAACGATTTCCTGGCAAAGGTCGCCGAGATGGAGCAGCAGGGTGCCACCGCTGAGGAGCTTTTCGCTTTCATCGGTTTTGCCCCGTCAAGGATTGGCCAGTTAAAGGGCGAGATGCAAGAAGGCGAGCTATACTGCGGTGCTATCTCCGGAATGATAAGCGAGATCACGAGCGCGGGCGATGTGGTGCGAAATATCGCAGATGGCTACTCCGGGGTGGTAGCCAGTCTAAGATAAACCATTGAGCTAAAAGGGGGAGTAGGTGAAAAAGACCAGGGTCTGCGAGCTTCTGTGTATCGAGTATCCCATAATTCAAGGGGGGATGAGCCTTATCGCCAATGCCGAGCTGGCGGCCGCCGTCTCCAATGCTGGAGGGCTGGGCATAATAAGCCCCAACGCCGGAGAGCATGACTGGGGGAAGGTCGAGGGGAACCTCAGAAGCCAGATTCGAAAGGCGAAAAGCCTCACCGATAAACCCTTCGGGGTGAATTTCCCCATACCTGTATTAGGGCAGGATAGAAGCCTGCTCGATATCGCTATTGAGGAGGGTATTCCGGTAGTTACTACGGGGGCGGGAAGCCCGGCTCTTCATACCAGCTACCTACAGGAGCATGGCGTCAGGGTTCTCCATTTAGTAGCCTCAGTAAAACATGCAAAGGGGGCTGAGAAAAGTGGTGTAGATGCTGTGATCGCTGAGGGATACGAATCGGGTGGGATAAATAGCCCAGATGAGCTTACTACTTTTATCCTCGTCCCTCAGGTAGTGGATGCTGTGAGCATCCCGGTGATTGCCGCCGGGGGTATTTGTGATGCCCGTGGCTTGGTTGCTGCCCTCGCTCTGGGAGCGGAGGGGGTGCAGATGGGGACAGTATTCATTGCTACCCAGGAATGCATTGCTGACCAGGACTACAAAGACGCCATCGTGGCTGCTAACGATACAGCTACCATAATTACGGGGCGTGGATCGATGCCAATAAGGGGCTTGAAAAGCGAGCTAATAACCCAGGGTCAACAGATCGCAGAGACGGATATCGCTCCCAGACAGATGATATGTGGTGCGGTGGCGGGGATGATCAATGAGATTGTAAGCGCCGGTGATGTGGTAAGAAACATCGTTGAGGGCTACGACAGGATAGTAGCTGGACTATAGGCCTTTTCCGCTCTACCCCCTCCTCTTACTATCTCCCATCATTCCTCAGATTCGCTCTCCCTGATAAGCCTCTCGCCATACTCCAGAAGTAATCTAGGCTCCACTTCAGTCTTTTTAACCTTAAGATATTCCTGGAGTGCCTCCAGCGGCGTGACCCCCTCTGCAGACCATCCCGCTATACGGGGGCGGCGCTCACGGGCCACATCCAGCGCAATGGCAGCAATGAAGTGGGCATCCTTTAGAGCCCTGCGGATCTCCCCATCCTTGAGTTCCCCGACGAGCTGCTCCGGGATCGCCACCTGTACCCGCACGACGGCATCCGCTATGTCATAGCGGGCGATAGCACCGAGCACCGCCTGGGTGGGGTCGGCCTCCTGAACGCCAATATTTACCCTGATGCTGAGGAAGCGCCGTGCCCTCACCGGATGGAACTCGTGGCACACCCGCCTTCCTTGCTCCTGGGGATAAATCTCCACAACGAAGAACCCCTTTTCGTCCTCCTCCTCACTGAAGTCAATGCGCTGGAGGCTTCCCGGGTAGACCACGGGAGGAATTTCACCAAGCACCTGCTTCTTATGGATATGACCCAGGGCAATATAATCGAAGGCGGGGTTTGCCACATTGCTCTGGAGCAGCACATAATCGTACCCCATTATCATGCCCCGCTCCGAGCCAGACCTCGCATTGGAGAGGGATACATGGGCAGCGAGGATGGCGGGCAGGCTCGGGTCCAGAGCAGCGACCTCTAGATTGAGGCGCTCGGTGATGATTCCCTCCAGCCGCTCGTTTACCTCATCGAGGGTTAGGTTCTTAGCCTCCTCCCGGCTCAGCAGGGCGCTCCTCCTGGCCCAGGGCAAGGCAACCACCTGAAGAGGCCCCACCTTTGTTTCCACTCGGTAATTACCTGGGGCATTGGCCACTGTAACATTCTCAATTTCCAGTGTGCGAAAAATCTCCATGGTGGTGGCGCGACCGATGGCGTTGGGTAGGTCGTGGTTACCGATGAGGAGGAAGACCGGGGTGCCAGCCGATGCCAGCTTCCAGATGCGACGGGCGAACTCCCGCTGGTGGGTCTGCGATGGCTCGCGGCTCCTGTAGGCATCGCCGCAGAAGAGAACGAGGTCAATGTCACTTCCCAGTGCGTATGCCACTACCTCATCGATGGCACCGAGGAAATCGTGTAGGCGCCATGATAGCCCCGTCTCAGGGTTTATGCCCCCGCTATAGCTCTCTACCCCCAGGTGCAGATCGGCGAAGTGAAGGATTCTCATAAGATTTCGCCCCCGATCGCTTTATCTGCTCTATAATTTTATCCGGGTCATGCCCGGCAATGGCGATGACCTTTCTTCTGCCAGTAATCCCGCGCTCTATATTTATACTGCCCTTGCTCACCCCGAGGAGCTGGCTCAAGAACTCTATAAGCTCTCTATTGGCCTTTCCCTTTACCGGCGGTGCTGCTATCTTGAGGTGCAAAATACCGTCTTTAAACCCCAGTACTTCGTTACGCCGGGCATTGGGCTGCACCTGAATAGTGATACTTTCCTGACGCTCACCCAAGACTCTCACTACCACCTAGCGCATCCAAAATGCAATTTTTTAAAATCGTTTCCAAAGGTTAAAATCGGTTAATAGTATGTCAAACGGCTATCGAATTGATAGCCGTTCTATTATCAGCGGTCAGCTTCTCAGTGTGCCGACCTCTATTTTACCAAGGCCGAGGTTTTATCGCGGACAAAGTTAACGATTTCCTTCATGGGCGTTCCCGGAATAAAGATCCCCGCAACGCCCATTTTCTTGAGTGCATCGAAATCATCCTCGTAGATTATCCCGCCCAAGATCAGCAGTACATCCCCCTTGCCCCGCTCCTTTATCCCCTTGATTACTGCCGGAACCGTTAGCATATAGTTTGCTGTAAGGCTACTGATCCCTACAACATCGACATCCTCCTGTAGAGCCGTGGCAGCGATCTCCGCTGGAGTCATGTTACCACCATAGATGACCTCAAAGCCGGCATCTCTAAGCGCATTGCTGACCACGATCAGACCGGCCCAGTGCCCCTCAAGCCCCGCCTTAACCATCAGTATCTTGACTTTACGCTTATCCATATCGCAGTCCTCGTTTATAGCCCAACTGGATAGGGCCATTCCCCATAGGCATCGAGTTGTGCCTTCATGACCTCTCCAAAGGTGGCGCCTGCTTTGACCGCCTCGAAAGTATACGGGTAAACATTCTCGTCGCTATTACACGCATCCACCAGCCTCTTCATAGCCTCAGCGTGCTTTGCCTTATCACGCTTTGCCCTGAACTTCCTAAGCTTCTCAGCCTGGATTTCCCGTGAGGTTGCCGGATCGGGCTTGAAAATAGGCACCTTGTAGGGCTCCTTTTCGGAGCGGAATGTATTCACACCAACAATCGGGATCTCGCCGGAATCCACCTTTTTTTGCCGCTCGATTGGCTTATCCCTGAGAAGCTTGTGGTACCAGCCATCCTCCATAGCCTGTGCCATCCCACCCATATCTTCGATCATCTTGATATACTCCCAGGTTCGCTCCTCCAGTTCATTGGTCAGCGACTCAATGTAATAGGAACCACCTAGAGGGTCAATGGTGTTTGTCACGTTGGTCTCAAGAGCAGCGATCTGCTCAGTCCTGATAGCGAGCAGCATCGACTGGTCTGTAGGCAGGCAAACCGCCTCATCGTATCCGTTGGCATGTATTGATTGCGCCCCCCCCAGAACAGCGGCAAGCGTCTGATAGGCAATACGAACGAGGTTATTATACGGCTCCTGGGCAGTATGGGTGGAACCCGAAGACTGAACGTGAACGCGGAACTTGGCACAATTAGGATCCTGTACTCCGTATCTATCGGTAACGATCTTGTACCAGATACGCCGCGCCGCCCGCAGCTTGGCTATCTCCTCAAAGAAGTCATTATGGGCCGCTGTATTAAATGAGAAACGTCTAACGAAGCGATCTAGAGGAACCCTCCCACGCCTTTTCTCTTCCTCGACGAAATCGATGGCAGAGGCGAATAGCAGGCCCAGCTCTTCGTATGCATTAAGCCCCAGGTCGCGAGGGTTGTAGGAGTCATGATTTATTGGATTCCACTTGGGGGCTATCTCGCTGCACCACTCTATAAAGTCTACTCCGTATCTAAGGTATCCTTTAGGTGTTGGTTGGAGAGGGATGTTTAAACAAGCCCAACTCAGCATGCAGCCGGCGGTGGTTCCTCTTATCTGCTTAAGGTCTATTCCCCTCTTCTCGGCCATGGCGAAATACATGGCGGTTATTGGGCCTCTCTCCGCAAGATACGTAGAGACGCGGTCTATAGGCAGACCATCAAAGGCCACCTCCACATCCTCAATTGTGTTCAGCGGCAGCCCAGAATGGCCGATCTCGTATTCGACCATGGGATTGTCAGCATCCACACCAACGGCAGTGGTGATGTCCGGGGCTACCGAGAAACCGGTCTGCCCCAACTCATATTGCTCACGGTAGAGCTTATTGGAATCTTCAGGGGTATTGAACCCGCTTAACCGCCTGATGGTCCATACCTGCCCGCGATACATTGTGGGATACGGACCCCGGGTAAAGGGAGGTTCCCCAGCAATGCCGAGATCCTTGTCATAGTCCAGGTTTTTTATATCCTCGGGGGTGTAGATATCCTTTACCGGAATCCCCGATGCTGATAAGTGCTCCTTAGTTTGCATTGTTTGGCCTCCTTCTAAATCCCATCGAACCGGGACCCAGAGCTAACTCTCATGCCACCTGTCTTTCTTCACCCGTTGCACGATGTGATCGATCATCTCCTGGTAGGGAGTGCCCGGACCATATAGTCCGGTAACCCCGGCCTCTTTCAATTTCGGTATGGCTTTTTTAGAAATAATGCCTCCACCTACTATACATATATCGGAGCCTTTATCCCTGAGCATGTTGGCGACTTCGACATAGTATTTATCTTGCGACCATGACAGGGAGCTAAGGCACACAACATCCACATCTTCCGCAACTGCAGCGCTCACGATCATTTCCGAGGTCTGGTACCTGCCGGTGTAGATGACCTCCATCCCAGCGTTCCTGAGTATCTGGCACAGAAGCTCGGCGCCTCGGTAATGAGAGTCAGTACCTGGTTTGGCTACCAAGACACGTATTTTCCGGTCCGATTTATCCACTTTCACCTCCGATAGTCTAAGAGCAATGAGTCACTAGTTTAGGAAGTCTGGCCGCTTGATCATATCTACCGTATCATAGCTATAGCCAAATCCCTCGCGGATCATTCCCAGTATCTCTCCACGGGTAGCATCGGCTTTAAACGCCTCGATTATTGGGTACATCAGGTTTTCGGTTCCTTTCGCCTTCTCCCTGAGCGTCAGCAGAGCCTCACGTGTCTTCTTGATATCGCGGTTATCCTTATAGGCTTTGATCTCGTCCATTAGGTCGCTCTGTACCTTGTCCATGTCATCGAACTCGTATTCTACGATATCGGGGTCCTTATCTTCCGATTGACGGAAGAAGTTCACCCCCACCTGCGGCATGGAGCCGTCGGCTAGAGCCGTCATCCTTTCTTCGCGGGCGTTGTTGACTAACTGCCGCAGCCATCCGCTCTTAGCCACCTTCCATATGCCACCTATATCCTCTATCTGTTTCATCAATATGTTGGCTTCCTCTTCCAACTTGTTAGTGAGCCACTCAACATAGTACGAGCCCCCGAGAGGATCCGCGGTAAGACCTACGCTGGTCTCCTGGCCAATGATATGGTTAAGCGCTAGCGTTATCATCGAGGATTCTTCAGAGGGAATGCAGAAGGCTTCATCGTGGCGAGCATAGTCCACGGCGGCGGCTCCGCCTAGCACTGCAGCTAGTGCCTGAAAGCCAATACGAGCGATATTATTAAGCGGCTGCTGACGGGTGATAGTCTGCCCCGGTGTCCTGACAGCGATACGAAGACGGCACAGCTTATCTTCTTTAGCCCCAAAGCTTTCCCTGGCGATCTTGGCCCACATCCTCCGTGCTGCCCGTAACTTGCATACCGTCTCAAAGAAATCAAGGGAAGAGGCAATACTGATGGTCACCCTGCGACCTACCATATCGAACGGTACGCCGCGGTCTATGGCCTCCTGACAGTAGGCGGCTGTTGAAGACATTATGATACCCAGCTGCTGCACAGAGTTACAACCAGCCTCCCACAGGTCATAGGCGATGGGGGCGAAGGGGGAGAAGGTGCGCATCTCCTTGCATATATACTCGGTGAGGTCGCCGTTAAGCCTGCGTCCTATCTCTAATGGAAATTCAACGCTGAAGCTGGTGGCCACATTGGAGATAGGGTCGTTTATACACGAGCCTCTAATCTTCTGTTTATCTATATCCCGCATCTCCGCAACAGTGGCCAGCTGCGCCACACACAGCACATCATCCTGCTGCGAGGAGGCACCGTGGAAAGTAACGATCGCCTTTTCTAGGTCAATTCCTTCCAGCTCCCTCTCTATCCTCCGCCAGGAATAATTCTCAGGGGCGTATCCGATATCATACTTGGCCAGCGGGTGGTCTGGATCACAGCCTGTCCTGTTAACATCGCCTGAGGACAGGTAGACGGTATCGGCACCACCTGCCCAGACAACCTCCCGGTCTTTCCTGCTCTTCTCCGCTGTCTCCCGTGTTAAAGCCTGGGCGCTCACCCACAGTAAGTTACGGTACATCCCCTTGTATAGGCCACGTGTGTACGGATAATCCCCATCGTCACCAAGGTCTCTCTTGTAGTCGAAGTCCGGAAGATCGTCAGGATTGTAAGCAGTGGCCTTAGGTTCTATGCCGCTCTCCGTTGTGGTCTTAATAATCTGTGCTCTTACTGTTCGGTCGAGATTAAGTAACTTTTGGTCTTTTTCTTTTTTCTCTGTAGTCATAATCACTCCCTATATATAATATACGGTGTTTAATGGGCCAATTGATTATAGCCTTTGACGATGAGGTGTGTCAACAGAGGGCTTCTGCATCCGCAGCGCACATTTCCATAAAATATGTTGTAACACGATAGCGCGGTTAAAGGAAAGCTGACTGGAGAGATATCGCTCCACTAGCAGGCGTAGGTAGATAAAGTGAAGGATTTTTATTGTCTTAAAAAGAGTGTATTGTGGAAATTACCTTCGACCAATAGTACGTAAAAACTCATTCTCGCTAATCTCGAGTTGTTTTAGAATGTCGGATAGCAAGTAGAGGCTGATAGTTTTAGCAGGATGAATGGGAATCGGGGCACGGCGGCAGTCCCTGTGATGAAATATTGCGTGGCCACCCTTTTGTCGTACCTTCTCGAATCCCAATGCCTGAAGTCCACTGATAACCTCTCGGGCTTTGAGCGAAGGTAGTTTTGTCATACCGCAACAGTAACCTGGCTCGTGCCAACCTCCTGGGGGATTTCCTCGCCGCGCTCTTTACGGTATTCGAGACAAAGCTGGATCGCTTCCTTAATATTAGCCAGGCATTCACCATTGGTCTGGCCCTGGGCATAGGCTTCAGGAATCAGAGGGCAGCTAGCTATATAGAATCCGTCAGGTGCCTTTCTCATGATGACAGTGTATTCCATCCCTCACCTCCACAAGCATAATTATAACACGATTGCAGGAAAGCCGCCTGAAACCGATGGGGAAATTAGGAGTTTTATCGACATTTGTCAAGAGAGTGCTTTGCATGTGCTAGAAAGTCGGAGGATTTTTCAGTATTGCCAAAAGCGCTTAGATTCAAACAGGCTCTCTTACCCCTCAAACCCTAGCCAGTACTTGCCGCCTGGGGGGAGGACTTCGAGGGGCTCGCCGGAGAGTTTTAGCTCCAGCGTGCGGGTGAGCTCCGCAACCGGCACCCTTATCTGCTTCATGCTGTCGCGCTCACGGATGGTCACCGCGTTGTCCTCAAGCGACTGAAAGTCGACGGTAACCGAATACGGGGTGCCGATCTCGTCCTGCCGGCGGTAGCGACGCCCAATACTCTGGGCATCATCGTATTGTGTGGCAAAGCACTTTCGTACGATGGCATAGACATCCCTGGCCATAGGGACGAGGGTCTCGTTGCGGCTCAGCGGGAGTACGGCGACCTTTACCGGTGCGAGGTCGGGGTGAAGACGCAGGAGCACCCTTATCTCGTTTTTATCCGGCTCCTCATCGTAGGCATCGACCAGGAAGGCCAGCGCGGCGCGGTCTACCCCTGCAGAGGGCTCGATGACATAGGGCACGAAGCGCTCCCCGCTATCGGCATCGAAATAGCTGAGGTCCTTGCCGCTGTGCTTGGCATGCTGCGCCAGGTCGAAGTCGCCGCGGTTGGCGATACCCTCAAGCTCCGACCAGCCCATGGGGAACAAGTACTGGATGTCATAGCAGGCGCGGGCATAGTGGGCCAGCTCATCCTCGCCGTGCTGTTGGAGGCGGAGGTTCTCCTTGTTTATCCCCAGCTTGATATACCAGTTCTGCCGCTCCTCGAGCCAGTAGTTGAACCACTCCTCAGCGGTGTCCGGCTTGACGAAGAACTCGATCTCCATCATCTCGAACTCGCGGCAGCGGAAGATGAAGTTGCCGGTGGTGATCTCGTTGCGGAACGCCTTACCGATCTGGGCGATGCCAAAGGGAAGCTTTTTGCGCGCGGTATCCACCACATTGGCGAAGTTGACGAAGATACCCTGGGCGGTCTCGGGGCGCAGGTAGATCGTCGCCGCCTCTTCCTCCACCGGCCCGAAGAAGGTCTTGAACATAAGGTTGAACATGCGGGGCTCGGTAAGCTCGCCGCCGCAGTTGGGGCAGCGGCCGTCCTTGGTATCGTCGGCACGCCACCGCTGGTGGCACGCCTTGCATTCCATAAGCGGGTCAGAGAAACCCTGCTCGTGGCCGCTGGCGATCCACACGGCGCGGTGCATTAGCACGCTCGAATCCAGCCCCACCATATCGTCCCTCTCGCGCACCATACCTCGCCACCACGCCTCCTTGATATTTCTTTTCAGCTCCACCCCCAGCGGCCCGTAGTCCCAGCAAGCGGAGAGCCCACCGTATATCTCACTCGACTGGAAGATAAATCCCCGCCGCTTACACAGGGAGACTAACTTATCCATATCTACTTTCAATCATTTCCCCCAAGCTCTTTATTCAAAAAACTTAACAGTTTTGCTGCCAAATGTCAAAGGCTTGACAGGTAAGCACGAATAGTAAAGAATATAGCAATGCTATTAAAAGTGCTGGAACTGGGCCCATTCCTCGCCAACTGCTATATCGTCGGCTCGGAGAAGACCAAGGAGGGGTTGATCCTTGACCCAGTCGCCGAGGCGGAGACTATAATGGAAAATGTGCGCCAGCTCGGCCTCACTATAAAGCTTATTATCGCCACCCACTCCCACCCCGACCACATTATGGCGCTAAGCGAGATCAAGGAGGAGACCGGGGCACCCTTTGCCATGCATGAGGCTGAGTCCGCCGGGATGATAGCATCAGGGATGGCCCGCGTCATGGGACTCTTCATGAGCGGCTCCGCGGAGCCGCTCCCCAAGCCGGATACGCCGCTCAATGATGGCGATACTATCGGGGTCGGCGACCTCAGCTTCACCGTACTCCACACGCCGGGGCACAGCCCCGGAGGCATATCCCTCTATGGACACGGAGTGGTCTTCGTGGGGGATACCCTTTTTAATCTCAGCATTGGCCGCACCGACTTCCCCGGTTGCAGCCACCAGCAGCTAATCGATAGCATCAACAGCAAGCTTATGACCCTCCCCGATGAGACCGTGGTTTACCCCGGGCATGGCCCTCAAACTACTATTCGCGCCGAACGGCAGTATAACCCCTTCCTGGTCGGCTAGTCCAAGATTCCGGTTATGTCCTTCAGCACAGGCGCCAGCACCAGCGCCACAATGGACATCAGCTTTATCATGATGTTGAGGGAGGGCCCTGACGTATCTTTAAAGGGGTCGCCCACAGTATCGCCGACCACTGCCGCCTTATGCGCGTCCGATCCCTTCCCACCATATTGGCCCGTCTCTATCCACTTCTTCGCGTTATCCCATGAGCCACCGGAATTGGCCATCATTACGGCAATGAGGAAACCGGTGGCCACGGCACCCATGAGAAAGCCAGCAAGGGCCTCAGGCCCCAGCACGAAGCCAACGACGATAGGTATGGCTACCGTGAGCAACCCAGGGGCGATCATTTCCTTGAGCGCTGCCTTGGTGCAGATATCGACGCACTTCCCGTACTCCGGCCTCTCCTCACCGGTCATGATACCCTTTATCTCACGGAACTGGCGTCGAACCTCATTGATTATGGCGAAGGAGGTCCGGCCCACCGCATTAAGTGTCAGCGCGCAGAACAGGGCCGGCATGAGGACGCCGAGGAATATTCCGGCGATCACCGCCGGTTTCAGCAGGTCGACCACGCTCACGTTTACAGCTATGGTGTAAGAAAGCATGAGAGCTAAGGCGGTGAGTGCAGCGGCCCCGATGGCGAATCCCTTACCCGTTGCCGCCGTGGTGTTACCCAGCGAGTCGAGGGCATCGGTGCGGTCCCGGACTTCCTGGGGCAGATCCGACATCTCCACGATCCCCCCGGCGTTGTCCGCTACTGGACCGTATGCATCAGTGGCCAGGGTTACCCCCAGCGTGGCTAGCATACCGATGCCGGCGATGGCGATGCCATACATGTCGGCAAAGTAGTAGGCAACAACAATAGCTATGGCTATTATGATAATAGGAGGCAAGGTACTCATCAGACCGTTAGCGAATCCACTGGTTATGTTGGTACCCGCGCCCGTCTGGGACGCCTTTGCGATGCGCTGCGTCGGCCCGAAGCTGTAGGAGGTGAAATAGTTGGTGCTCTCTCCTATCAACACACCTGCGATCAGACCAGTCAGGATAGCCCCGAATATTCCCCATGATGCATCGAGGAAATAGACGGCCAAAGCTGCGAAGGCTGCGGTCAGGATGGATGCGCCAAAGGTGCCGCGCCTTAAGGCGTTGAGCAGTGCCTTCATCTCCGGCTTTTTGCCAACCTTGACCAGAAACACCCCGATGAGGGAAGCTATAATGCCACCTGTGGCTACCATCATTGGTAGCTGCCACGCTGTCTGCTCACTGGCCACCAGTCCAGCAGCCACTGCAATAGTGGCCAGGGTTATAGTTGCTATAATAGAGTCCACGTAGGACTCGAACAGGTCTGCGCCCATGCCAGCCACATCCCCGACGTTGTCGCCCACAAAGTCGGCAATCACCGCCGCGTTTCGCGGGTCGTCCTCGGGGATACCCTGCTCCACCTTCCCCACCAGGTCAGCACCGGTATCCGCCGCCTTGGTATAAATGCCGCCACCAGCCCTGGCGAAGATGGCCACCAGCGAGGCGCCGAAGCCGAAGCCAGGGATAATCTTGAGGAAGTCAACGTGTCCATTGAAAGCAAAGTAGAGGATGCTTAAGCCCAGGATACCGATGCCAACGACAGATATTCCCATCACCGCACCGCTGCGGAAGGACACCCGTAGCCCCTGGTTGAGGCTCTCAGCGGCAGCGGCGGCCGTTCTGGAATTGGCCCTGATGGCTATATTCATGCCGATAAAGCCGGCAAGCGCGGAACTGACTGCACCAAAAACGAAGGCGAGGGTGACCCACCAGCCGAGATTGGGGATGAAACCCAGCGCGATGGCGAGCACTAACACAAATATGGCCAGTATCTGATATTCACGCCTCAGGAAGGCCATCGCTCCCTCTTTAATAGCCGCCGAGATCTCTCTCATCCGCTCGGAGCCTTCATCCTGCCGTAGCACGTAGGCAGCAAAAGATGCGGCAGCAATGAGTCCAAGGACTCCTGCTATTACCGCATAGAATATTGGATCCATATTCACCTCCTATTTCACTGTTTAAGTTTTTCCTCGAACTTTTTTAACTTGCCTTCCAGCTCCCACTGCCGGGCGGCGACGGTCAGGTCGCCCCTGGTCCTCTCTAGGATGCCCCGCGTGGCGTCGGTTGTCCTCCTCAGCCCGCCGGTCATGGCATCGGGGAAGTCCATGGTTACCAGCACACCGTAGATGTCATCCATGGCCTCCAACAGCTCCTCGCAGCGGGCGGTATCCCCTTTCCTTATCAGGTCGAGGATTTGACGCCGCAACTCTCCCACCGCCTCGGCAAGACCGTTCAGGTAGGCGGCATAGCCCACTCCAAGCTCTTCGGGCTCGGGCACGGTGCTCTCCGTGATCAGGCTGAGGGTAGCGCACCCCTCCACATATTCCTTCTGCGCACTGTATACGAAGCCTGAATTGAGCAGGTCCTGATGCTCCTCGAGCTCCTCGTTCATTCGGTTAAGTATCTCCCGTACGGAGGACAGCCGCTCCCCGGCTTCACTGTACTCGCCGCGGTGCACCGAGCGGATGGCCTCCGAGCAGTAACGCACAGCGTCTCGGGATGACCGCAGCGCCTTTTCCCGGGCGGCATCCTTGGCCGACAGGGCAGCGCGGGCCTTCCCTGCGATGGCTTCCACCTTAGCCGTTATCTTACCCATCTAATTAACCTCCATTATCTCCCTCAGCCTGCGGGCGGCCCCCTCGACATCCTCGGCTCCCAGTATTGCGCCTATAACTGCGATGGCATCCGCCCCGGCCCCCACCACCTCAGGAGCATTTTCCACATCGATGCCACCGATGGCAACTATAGGTAGCGACACAGCCCCCCTGATCTGACAAAGCCTCTCCAGCCCTACTACGATAGCACCCGCTTTGGAAGGGGTGGGGTAGATCGCTCCCACGGCAATATAGTCAGCACCATCGGACTCGGCCTTAAGCGCCTCTTCTAGCGTGGTGGTGGAGCAACCCAAAATTTTATCTATGGGCAACAAGTGGCGCGATATGGATATGGGGAGATCTCCCTGCCCCAAGTGAAGACCATCGGCTCCGCATGCGAGGGTAATATCCAGGTAATCATTCAATATGAAGGGCACGTCGTACTCAGCGCAGACCTGCTTCAGCTTCTGCGCTTCGGCGAGCACCTCCGCCCTACTCCGCTTCTTATCCCGCAGTTGTATCGCCTTCGCCCCACCTCGTATCGCCTGGCGGCAAACTTCCACTTCGTCCCTTTCCCCCAAAACCTCCGGGTCGATGATTACATACAGGCCCGCGATCCGTTTTTCGTAGCGCAGAATCTTTCCCGTCAGTGCTCTCTCCAGTTCGTAGAGGGCAAAGCGCGCCTTTTTAAACCTTTCCGGGTCGAGGTCCAGGTTGGTATAGCTCTGCGGGAGTTTGTAAAATTCCTCCAGGACCCTTAGCGACTCGGCAACCCTCCTGGCATTGGCAGTCACGATGGCAGGGATGTCAGCTCGGCGCATCTCCTCCTCAGCGAAGGCGGCCACATCCTCCGCCGAATCGCGCGCGGAGAGAAGCTCTTTCTGTCGCGAGGAGTGCATACCTAAAAGCTCGTGGCGCAGGGATTTCAGCGCGGCGCTTAGTGCGGCGTCGTCGAGAAGGAAGCGGGCGACATCCTCGAGGAGTCGCAGCCCCTCGCTGATGCGGTTCAGGTTCACATCGATGAGGCGTAGCATCTATCATAAGTCCTTGATTGGCTCCGGCATCTCGCCCTCCCTCGCCGCATCGATCATATGGCGAACCTCGGAGAAGGTGTCTGAATGCTCCTCGCTGCGCATATCCATCCCCAACTGCTTGAGTCTATGCTCCGTCCAGCGTCCGATATTGCGCGGGTCCTTATAGTAGTCCGCCCCCCCCGCGGCCTGGGGAGGACCTGCCTCCTCCAGCCAGCCCCGTGCCGATTTGTGCTGGGCAAACCTGGAGATCAGGCGAGCCATATCTCGGTTTCCACAGTGCGGACACTGAGGTGATAGCGAGCTGGCGATGCTCCTCACAAAAAGGCTTACCCTTCGTTGACAACCGTTGCAGCGAAACTCATAGATGGGCATAACCTCTCACCTCATTCCACCTCTTCCTCAGGCGGGTTACCCTCAGGCATGTTAACACCGGGTATCTGAGGCCACTCCCCGTGCTCCATCTTCTCCAGGTACTCATCGTATTCCGGGGCGACCGTGTCATCTTCCATCCCCCGGCTCATCCGCTTATTCCAATCCGCCAGCGCCCTGGGATCGTTACGCATCAACCCATCCGTCAGCTGGCGGTCGGTTAAGATATCCTCATAGACATCCTTATATGTCCCGCGGACAGCAAAGGTGGAAAAAAGGCGCGATAGATCTTCGCCGCCGCACCGGGGGCACTTTGGCGTTGACGAGGTGTCTCGCAAATAGACGCTCACCTTACGCTGGCACTTATTGCATCGATATTCGTATACTGGCATCTTCTCTCACTCCTGCGATGATAATTCTAGCACATCGTGGAGAATCGGTAAATGCATGGTATCTGTTCCCTTTCTGTGGACTCTTCGTTGTCGTCATTCCATGCAGTGGCTAAAAATCCCAGCTACGGGGTTTGCCTTGAGCTGGACCCTTTGGTCAATCTGCCGCTCAGTGCATTGGAAAGCGAAAGATTAATGGTAACAGATAGACTCTAATGGTGATACCCAGCTATCCCCTCAGTGGCTCAGGCGAGTCCGGGGCCTACGGCATTCTCGATAAGCTCCAATCGGGAAATCTGCCCCTTTGGCCCCAGCTCCAGGGCCACCACATCGATGCGCCAAGAGGACGGCAGGTCTTCTCTATCCTCCATGTAGGCCTGGGTCAGGGTGATCAGCCGCTCCTTCTTTTGAGCGGTTACCGATTCCTCGGGGGTACCAAAGGAGAGGCTCCTTCTTGTGCGCACCTCGATAAAAACAAGGAAATCGTCCTTTTCGGCGATAATGTCAATCTCGCCCTCCCGCGAGCGAAAGTTGCGCTCACGAATCACATACCCCAGCCCGGTTAAATACTCCGCGGCTATCTTCTCACCAAGAGCTCCGATCTCCCTAGAATCCATCGTACCCCAGTATAGTAGCCATGTTCATTTCAGGCAAGTTTATTGTATACTTAAGGCGATAATCTGGCATGGACGAGAGCCAACAGCGAGAAGTAGCCGAAGCATTTGACGCCACGCCTGAGCTATTGCCTTTCATCCCCGAGCTCCTGTCCGACCTATGGGCACTGGGCTGCTCGCTGGAGGTAATAGTGGAGCTGCTTCGTCCGCTTGGCCTTCCGGCGGAGACCACGCGGGTGCTGGACCTTGGCTGCGGAAAGGGCGCAGTGGCACTCACCCTGGCTCGGGAGTTCGGCTTTCAAGCCCTGGGGGTCGATTTCTTCGAGCCTTTTATAGAGGAAGCCAGGAGGCATGCAGAAGAGATGGGTCTTGCCAGCCGGTGTGGATTCGTATGCGAAGATATACGCGATACGCTACTTAAAGCCAATGATTTTGATGTGGTCATCTATGCTTCTGTCGGCGTGCTGGGGAGGTTAGATGAATGCGTGGCGAAGCTGAGGCAGTGCATACATCCTGGTGGCTATATGCTCATCGACGCTGTTTTCCTCGCTGATCCCGAGAAGGTCGAAAGCCTGTGGCACGAACATTGTGCCACCCACCAGGAGTCACTGCGCCGGCTAACAGCGCATGGTGATGCTCTGCTGCACGAAGTAATCATACCAACGGAAGATGTGAAGGCGCTTAACCGGAAGTATACGGAGCTCATCCGCAGGAGGGCGGAGAAGCTGGCGGAATTACACCCGGAGGCCGCCGACTCCTTTTTGTGGTATGTGGAGAAGCAGGAGCGCGAGAGCGAGATAATGGAGACGACGATGATCAGTGCGGTGTGGCTCCTCCAGCGTCCTTGATCGGGTTGGAAAAAAATAAATCCAAATGAAAGCGGCAAGCGAATGCTATCAATGTCTATGTCGTCTGGTCCGCCAGGCGGCGGGGCTGGCCACTAATGACGATGAACTGAAATCGAAGGCGATAGGGGAAGGGCTCAGGATTGTCGATGAGAATTTTTCCGCCGATGTGGTAACCATCGCCATTGCCACAAAGATTCACCAGGCAGTAAAGGAGATAACCGCCAACCCCGATCCCTATCGCACGGTTAAGGACGAAGAGATAAGGATCTCCAGGGAGCTCATCAGTGAGGTAAGCCCGGCATACACCCAGGATTTCAAGGGTTATCTGGCGCTATCCACTCTGGGTAATGTCATCGATTTTTTCAGGGACTTCGATACCATCAGAGGGGATATGAAGAACCAGGTGGAATTTATCCTTGACGATCGCGCCAGGTTCGAAATGATGCTAAGTAAATCGACAAACGTTCTCTTTCTCGCCGATAATGCCGGGGAGGTATTCTTCGATTTGCCCGTTGTAAAATGGATGACAAGGTTTACCCCAGTTACCTATGTAGTTAAGGGATCACCAGTGCAAGATGATACCACCCGTGAGGACTTGAGGATAGCCGGCCTTGAGCGTGAGCTGGATCGCGTGATCACCACCGGATGCGCCACGCCGGGGGTGCTGCTTCACCTGGCTTCAGATGAGTTTAAGCGGGAGTTTGCGGCGGCCGATCTGATACTGGCTAAAGGTATGGGATACTACGAGGCGCTATCGGAGTTTCCTGGCGATGGAAGGATCCTCTACTCTCTCATGGCCAAATGCCAGCCGGTCGCCGATTCCCTGGGGGTACCGCTAAAAAGCTACGTGGCAATGTTGCGTTGAGCTAGGTTGATGCGAGAGGACTTTATCTTTTACCCCGATAGCTACTTCATCGGCGACCCTGCCGGCTGGGGACTGCCTTTCGAAGATGTCTATTTCCCCAGTGCCGACGGGGTGATGCTTCATGGCTGGTTCGTTCCGGGGCAGAGGAGGATAACATTACTGTGGTGCCACGGCAATGCCGGTAATATAAGCCACCGATTGGACAACCTTAAGCTGCTTCATGACAGGCTAGACTTAACTATATTCATTTTCGACTACAGTGGATATGGCCGGAGCCAAGGGAAGCCCTCTGAGGAGGGCACCTACCGCGATGCCGAGGCCGCCTTGGCTTACCTCCGTACTCGCCAGGACATCGACCAGGACGCCATAGTATTCTTCGGCCGCTCTCTGGGCGGGGCGATTGCGGTGGACCTGGCGAGCAAACAAAAATGCCTCGGGCTTATCCTGGAATCGACCTTCGCCTCCATGGTGGGATGGATAAGCCGATCTTTTCCTAACATCACACCCGACATGCTCCCCATCAAGTATGACTCCCTCTCTAAAATAAAGCGGGTCACTGCCCCGCTGCTCATACTGCATGGCGACTATGACGAGGTGGTCCCTTTTCAATCGGGAATGGAATTATACGAAGCAGCTAATGAACCTAAGGAATTCTATACCATTGAGCAGGCAGGCCACAACGATACCTACATTGTGGGTGGAGAGGGATACATGGCCGCCCTTCAGGGGTTTATCGCCCTTCTAGAGAGAACCTGACCGGGGCGAAGCGCTTCCTATGAATGGGGCACGCCCCTAATTGCCTGAGGCTTAGGAGGTGCTCCCTGGTAGCATAGCCCTTGTTCCTGGCAAATCCATAGCCAGGATATGTCTCATCGAGTTCCACCATGATGCCATCCCTAGTCACCTTAGCGATAATGGAGGCACAGGCGATGGAGAGGCAGTGGCTATCCCCCTTAGTGATGCTTCTCTGAGAAATGGTGATCTCGGGCAAGGTAACGAAGTCGATAAGGAGAAAGTCGGGGGCTCGGGCAAGCTGCTCCACAGCGGAGCGCATCGCTATCTTCGTTGCCCTTACGATACCCTGGTTATCGATTACCTCGGGGCCGGTAAAGCCAACGCCGATAGCTACGGCTGCCGCTTCAATCAGGGGGAATAGGGACGCCCGCCGTTTCGGGGTGAGCTCCTTGCTATCGCGCACTAAAGGTAGCCAGGGAGCAACAAGGTCTAGAGGCAGGATCACGGCGGCAGCCACCACCGGCCCCGCCAGCGGGCCACGCCCTACCTCATCGATACCCGCAATGAAGCGGTAGCCCTGCTCCGCAAGCCTTTCTTCTTCTATAAAGCTCGGACGCTGTACTATCTCAGTTGGCATTTTCAATCGCTCCCGCTTTACCTCGACGCCCGCATTTTTCATCAACTTGTTGGCTCTCCAAAGCCAGTAGGGAACTCCGCCTAGGCCATGCCGGCACTGCAAACATCGATGCTGCCCACTAAACCCGGCAGCTTATGATACGGGATGGTTACAAACAGCTCCTCAGGCTTGAAGCTTTGGTATTTGCGAGAGGTATAATCCAGGAGACTGATATTAAGCTCCCCCGATACCAGGGGGTAGGCAATAACCATGTGGCATGTCGAGCCTACTATCTCCGTCTTGGGAGGGATGCCGTCAGGGTAAGTAGCCAGGGTGACCAGGCGACACGCTTGCTCTGGATTACATAAAAATACCACCAAATCTGGCGCTATTTCGGCCTTCTCCAGGGGGGAGAGAACCACATATTCTGCCAGTCCCAGAGGTGGAGACGTGGTCAAGCTCATAGCCCGATGGAAGGTGGCTATGGAGCAGAAAAGTTTCTCTCCCTCTACAAGGAATTTCTTCAGAAGTTTATCCCCCTCCCCAGAAGGTCTGGGGCCGAGGCCGAGATGCCACACCCCGCCGGGACAAGCGCAGCTTTCCTTGCTCAGGTTGATGATGGCGCCACCCCTCGCGTCGAGTAGGGCCTGGCACACCAAGTATTTCCCCGGTTTTCCTTCAGAGGATGGCACCATAGAATAGCTAACTGCGATGGGGCTTCCCTCAAGCCCTAGTACTTCTCTCAGCCTTTTGGAATATTCCTGCCAAACCATGCCATAGCCCTCCTTGTTAAAAAGTCAAGCAAGACTATCTTAGCAGCGCAGTAGCATGGCGTCAAAGCCTGGCATGCCAGTATACAGCGGGGACTGGTGTCGCCTTACCATTGCGTGAACATGATATAATATGTTTGGGAGGAGGGATCAACACCTGGAAACAGAGCAATTAGCCAGGAAGGCAGCAGAGGCAGCCTCGGAGAAGCAGGCCTCGGATATTGTGATGCTCGATATGAGGGGAGTATGCACTTTTACCGATTATTTTATCATCTGCAGTGGCGACACCGGCCGCCAGATCGAAGCCATATGCGAGGAGATCGATCAAGTGATGGGGAGGGAGGGGATAGTGCCACGTCATCGCGAGGGCACTATTGACTCGGGATGGATGCTGACTGATTTCGGCGATGTCGTCATTCATATCTTTACCGCAACAGAGCGAGAGTATTACAAGCTGGATAAGCTGTGGAGCAAAGCCACCCCCTTAATCAGGATTCAGTAACTTTGAACTTTTCAACCCACATTAAGTTGATAGGGTGACTAATGCTCAATAGATCTGAACCGAACTAAGTCCCCCTTTCAGTAGCTTAAAATCTCCGATTTGGAGAAAAAGAGGTCAATCTCCTTCTCCGCGGTCTCTTCCGAGTCCGAGCCATGAATGAGGTTGCGCCCTATATCCTGTGCCAGGTCCCCCCGGATGGTCCCCGGTGCAGAGCGTGCCGGGTCGGTCTCACCCATAGCATTTCTAACCACTGCTACCGCATCTTCGCCCTCGAAGATGGCAGCGATAATCGGGCG